>JAJZLA010000010.1 GCA_021803845.1 bacterium
CTCTGCCGAAAACACCACTTCGCCGCTTGCCGCGCCGGGCGAAGCAGGGAGCCCCTTTGCTATAACGTCTTTTTTTGCGATTTTTCAAGTTTAGATTTATAATTGTTTTTTTAGTTCTAATAATATATTAAAATATTAAATATATTTTTATTTATTCGGAGGATGGAGTTATGGGTAAATTCGTTTATTTTTTCGGCAACAAAAAGGCGGACGGCGACGGTTCGATGAAAAATTTACTCGGCGGAAAAGGAGCCGGACTGGCGGAGATGACTAACCTCGGCATAAGAGTTCCTGCCGGTTTCACGATTACCACCGAAGTCTGCACGTATTTTTATGAACACGGCAAAAAATACCCCGATGAATTAAAGAACAAAGTAAAAGAAAATATAAAAAAAATGGAAGATGCAATGGGGTCTGAGTTCGGCGATGCTAAAAATCCATTGTTGGTTTCGGTAAGAAGCGGCGCAAGGGTGTCTATGCCGGGAATGATGGACACGGTTTTAAATCTAGGGTTAAACGACGATACCATTAAAGGCCTTATCGAAAAATCCGGCAACGAAAGATTTGCTTACGATACATACAGAAGGTTTATCCAGATGTTTTCAAACGTAGTTCTTGGAATAGATTCGGAAATTATGGAATCTATTTTAGAAAATAAAAAGAAAGAAAAATCCGTAAAAAACGACAACGAATTAAATGAGGCTGATCTTCGCTATCTAGTATCGGAATTTAAAAAAGTAGCGGAAAAAGAAAAAGGAATTAAATTTCCGGATGATCCGGAAGAGCAGTTGTGGATGGGTATTTCTGCCGTTTTTGAATCTTGGAACGTGCCGAGAGCTATAACATACAGAAAACTAAATAAAATACCTGAAAACTGGGGAACTGCGGTAAACGTAGTTTCTATGGTTTACGGAAATATGGGAGAAACTTCCGCAACCGGAGTAGCGTTTACCAGAAATCCTTCTACGGGAGAAAACGGTTTTTACGGCGAATACCTTATTAATGCGCAGGGTGAAGACGTCGTCGCCGGAATCAGGACGCCTCAGCCCGTCAACGAACTTTCCAAGAAAAATTCTGAAGATATTTCTTTAGAAAAAGCTATGCCTGCAGTATATAAAGACCTTTTGGAATATGCGAGTCTTCTGGAAAAACATTATAAAGATATGCTTGACCTCGAGTTCACTATTCAGGAAGGCATACTTTACATGCTTCAGGTAAGGACGGGAAAAAGGACGGCGAAAGCCGCGGTTAAAATTGCGGTAGATATGGTTAAGGAAGGTATGATAGATAAAAACACAGCCGTTTTAAGAATAGACCCCTATTCTATAGCGCAGCTTATGTATCCGGCGGTAGATCTAAGCGCAAAAAAAGACGTTATAGCAAAGGGGCTCCCTGCTTCGCCCGGCGCGGCAAGCGGCGAAGTGGTGTTTTCGGCAGAGGAAGCGGAAGAAGAAGTCAAGAAAGGCAAAAAAGTAATATTGGTAAGAATGGAAACTTCTCCAGAAGATATACACGGAATGAGCGTTTCCGAAGGCATTCTTACCGCAAGGGGAGGCATGACTTCCCACGCCGCAGTAGTTGCGAGAGGTATGGGAAAATGTGCCATTACCGGCTGTTCGGTTCTGGAAATTAACGAAAAAAATGGCGAGATAATTGTCGGAAGCAGGAATATAAAAAGAGGAGATATTATTACGCTAAACGGATCCAACGGCGAAGTTTATTCCGGTAACGTAAAAATGATAACGCCGGAAATAAACGAAGATTTCAGGACCATAATGAAATATGCGGATGAGTTTAGAAAGTTGAGCGTAAGGGCAAATGCGGATACTCCGGAAGATGCCAAAGTTGCGCGCGGTTACGGAGCCGAAGGTATCGGACTTTGCAGGACTGAGCATATGTTCTTTAAAGGCGACAGAATAAAAGCAGTCAGAGAAATGATTCTTTCCGAAACGGCTGCGGAAAGACAAAAAGCCCTTGCTAAGCTTCTCCCCATGCAAAAATCCGACTTTCTCGAATTATACGAAGAGATGAAGGGCTACTCGGTAAACATAAGGCTTCTTGACCCGCCGCTGCACGAATTTCTACCGAAAACGGAAAAAGATATAAGAGAACTATCAGAAATTATGGGTATTTCATACGAGAGGCTCAGCGCAAAGACGGCTTCCCTGCACGAAGTCAATCCGATGCTTGGACACAGAGGCTGCCGTCTGGGAGTAAGTTATCCCGAAATATATGAAATGCAGGTTCAGGCAATTATGGAAGCTGCATGCGAATTTCATAAAAACGGCAACAAGATTATTCCCGAAATTATGATTCCGGTCGTCGGAATTTATGAAGAGATAAGATTATTAAAAGAATTAGTCGATAAAAAAGCTGCTGAAGTAATGAATAAATACGGCATTAAACTGGATTATTTAGTCGGAACAATGATAGAACTTCCGAGAGCTTGCATGATAGCTGACGAAATAGCAAAAGAAGCCGAATTTTTCTCTTTCGGCACTAACGACTTGACGCAGACGACATTTGGTTTTTCAAGGGACGATATAGGTTCTTTCTTGCCGGATTATCTTAATAAAAACATTCTTAAGACCGACCCTTTTATGGAACTTGACAGAAGCGGCGTAGGCGAATTGATGAAAATTGCGGTACGGAAGGGTAAGGAAACAAGAAAAGATATAAAACTCGGGATATGCGGAGAACACGGAGGCGATCCAAGCTCGATAGAATTTTGTCACAGCATTAATCTTAATTACGTCAGCTGTTCGCCTTATAGGGTTCCGGTTGCAATAATTTCAGCTGCCCAGGCTTCGATTAAAGGGGTGAAATCTTAAAGAATCGATTTGGAACCCTTAGATTTAAAAACGCTTGCCGTTTTTTCTTTAGACGCCGCTTCGTTTATAGAAAAAGAGAAAGGCGTAGTTATTTTTTTATGCGATAATTACGTCTCCGCCAAAGGTTTGTACGGAAACTTGTCGTTTTTTTCTTCAAAGAAAATATTTTTCTGCGAAGAAATAGTACCCGTTAGCTTTTTGTATGATTTAAGGCAAACCGGCTCCGCCGTTATAGTTATGACACCTTTATCTTTTTTTTCTGAAGTGCCGGAGCCGGACAGCCTTCTTAAATCGTTTATTCACATAAAAAAAGGGTTAAACTTTTCACGCGACGGTCTTATAGAAACTCTCGCTTCGTACGGCTATGAAAGAACGAACATTATCGAAAACGAAAATGAATTTGCCGTAAGAGGGGAAATAATAGACATAAGCAATGCAGATTCTCCTTATCCGGTCAGGATCGATTTTTTTGACGAAATCGTAGAAGATTTGCGGTATTTCGACCTTAATACGCAGTTAAGCATTAAAAGCATAGACGCATTTACCGTATTTCCGGTAAAATCTAATTATTATCCAAAGACTTTAAATATATTGGAATCCGTTCCAAATCCTGTTTTATACATAGAAGAACCTGAAACCGAACTTTTAGATTTTTTAAATCGCGGCCAGGAAAATAAAAATAGTTTTAACCGGCTTTTAAATAATTTAAATAAGTTTTATTATTTTAATATTAAGAAATCTTCGATATATTACGGAATTAAAAACGATACCGGCAATAACATAGGGGAAAAATTTTCGGAGATAAAATCGGTAAATAGCCGTTTTGCCGAAAAGTTAAAATATGAAAACGGCAAATTAAATCTAACCCTAATAAAAAAAATAATCCTCAATCTTATAAAAAAAGAATATAAGGTAACGGTCGTTTCCAAAAACGAAATTCACAGGGAAAGGCTTATAAATATTTTTGCTTCCATAGGATTAAGCGAAGAAGAAATAAAAACCGGATTATTTAAAATTCAGAACGGCAGTGTTTCATCTGGATTTATATCTAAAAAAAATAAACTTTTTTTAATTAAAGGAGAGGAACTTTTTAGGGAACATTTGGATATTGTTTCCGAAAGTTCAAGCCTGCTAAAAACTTCGGGATTAGACTATTTTAAAAGCATAGAAGGGTTAAGCCCCGGAGATTACGTAGTTCATGACGAGTTCGGAATTGCACGGTTTACCGAAATTAGAAATATTACGCTCAACGGTATATCGTCCGATTATTTTACCCTTATGTTTGAAGGAGGAGATAAGCTATTCGTTCCGTCGGAAAAAATTTATCTTTTGCACAAATATATATCTTCTTCCGAAGATAATGCTCCGGTTTTAAACAGGCTCGGCAATAAATCTTGGGAGAAAGCCAAGGCAAAAGCAAAAAAGAAAATTGAAGAAATTACGGAAGATTTAAAAGTTCTTTACGCAAAGAGAATGACGGACAGGGGGTTTGCGTTTTCTCCGGAAGATGAAGAATACCGAGAATTTGAGGAAAATTTTGAATTTGAAGAAACGGAAGACCAAGATAGAGCCATTAAAGAAGTTTTGCGGGATATGCAGAGCAACAAGCCTATGGACAGGCTGATATGCGGAGACGTAGGATTCGGCAAAACCGAGGTAGCTATTAGAGCGGCTTTCAAAGCCGCCATGGACGGCAAGCAAGTTGCCTTAATAGCTCCTACCACTATTTTAGTCGACCAGCATTATCAAAATTTCAAAAAAAGATTCGATAAGTATCCCGTAAAAATTGCGCATATCTCAAGATTTGTCAAGAAGAACGAAGAAAAAGAAATTGTTAAAGGAATTAAAAACGGAGAGATAGATATAATTATCGGGACGCATAAATTGCTGTCGGACAAAATAGAATATAAGGATATAGGCCTTCTGATTATCGACGAAGAGCAAAAATTCGGCGCAATGCAGAAAGAAAAAATAAAAAAGTTAAGATATTCGATAGACGTTTTGGCGATGAGCGCAACTCCTATTCCAAGGACGCTTTACATGTCTATGTCGGGAATAAGGGACTTAAGTATTATAAGCACGCCTCCGTCCGGGCGAAAAAACGTTATAACGGAAATAGTAAACTACGACGAAGAGATAATGAAGAAAGCGATATTTAACGAAATAAGCAGAGGCGGACAGGTTTATTTTATAGATAACCGGATATCTCATTTAGATTCCGTTCGGGACAGGCTTGCTAAAATTATGCCGGATATAAGAATAGGAGTAGTTCACGGAAGGTTGGAACCGGAAAAAATTATGGATATTATGCATATTTTTTACGATAAAGGATACGACATCCTGCTTTCGACAGCTATAATAGAATCGGGATTGGACAATCCTAACGTAAATACGATTATTATAAATAATGCCGAAAAATTAGGGCTTAGCCAGCTTTATCAATTAAGGGGAAGGGTCGGAAGATCGCATATTCAGGCATATTGCTATGCCGTTATAGGAATGCCTGTCGAAAATATAAGCCCGGAACAGATGAAAAGGCTCGGCGCCGTTAAAGAATACAGCGAATTGAGTTCGGGATTTAAACTTGCCATGGCGGATTTAGAAATAAGGGGCGCGGGAAATATCTTGGGGGGAGCTCAATCCGGACATATAAACTCGGTCGGTCTTGAGATGTGCATGCAGATGTTAAAGGAAGAAATTGAAAAAATGCGCGGCATAATATTGCCGGCGCAGATTAATCCCGAAGTTAAAACTAATCTGTCTGCTTATATTCCTAAAAGCTATATAGAAGACGAAAAAACCAAGACCTCTTTTTATCGAAAGCTGGCTAATTGCGTAACTATTAACGACGTAGAAAATATAAATAAGGAGCTTGAAGACAGATTTGGCAGGATTGAAGACCCCGTCAAAAATCTGTTAAAAATTGCAGAACTTAAAATTAATATGAAAAATTGCAAGGTCAACCTTATCGAGATTAAAGACGGCGAGTTTATTATGGAATTTCATAATTCTGCGGCATCCATTTTAGAAAGGCTTATAAAATTTATAAACGATAAAGAATCTTCGTCGGAATATATGATTAATTTTATAGACGAATTTAAAATGAGGTTAAGGTTTAAACATTATGATTCTAAACAGGATAACATAGAGAAAGCTAAAATTATCTTGCAACGATTATACGGCTATGTTAATATTTAAATAAATGTATTTGCTTTAACTTAACTTAATTTAACTTTTATTTGTTCAAGAGGGAAAAATGAAAAAGCTTAAAGGTTCTATTTTATTAATTGCCCTGTTTTCGATAGTATTATCGATGGGTCTTTACGGATGCGCAAAGAAACAGCCTGCCGCATCTTCTAAAGTAATTGCGGAAGTAAACGGAAAACCTATTACAGCCGCAAAATTTCAAGAGGAAATGTCTAAATTTCCGCCTGAACTAAGATCTTATCTCGAAACGCCTGCGGGCGAAAAGAGGCTGCTAAAAAGTCTTGTGGACAGGCAGATTTTAGTAAGCGAGGCTTTAAAAGAAGGGGTAAATAAATCAAAATCTTATAAAACGCAGATTTCGGATTTTAAAAAAGGTCTTTTAGTCCAGCTTTTACTGCATAAAGAAGTTGCAAATAAAGTAAAAGTGACGGCGGCGGATGCCAAGGCTTATTATAAAAAACACTATTTTTCTTTTAATCTGCCTTCTAAAATTAACGTAAGCTATATACAGGTAAATTCTCCGAAAAAAGCTCAGTTAGCATATAAAATGCTTACGTCGGGAAAACCTTTTCCGGCGGTAGCGCAAAAATATTCGATAGCGCCTAATGCAAAAAACGGCGGCATGCTCGGCTGGATAAAATTTCAAGAAACTACTCCGGCTTTTAATAATGCGGCTTTCAGCATTCCTAAGGTCGGCGGTATATCAAAGATAGTAAGGGTCGGCAGCCATTACGATATTATAAAATTGAATAACATCGTTGCCGGAAAACCGAAACCTTTTTCGTCGTTAAAAAATCAGATAATAATGATAATGAAACAGAAAGAAGCATCGAAAATTTTAAAATCTTTTGTAGGAAATTTAAGAAAGAAAGCTAAAATTAAGTATTTTTATAAAAATTTGCCGGTTGCAAATTCTGTGGCATCTCAAGTATCGCCGGGTCAGGCTAAAGCGGCTGCAAAAAAATAAAAAACAGTTAAAAGCATTATAAAAGCTACAATAAAATATTTTGATAATCAGAATACGGTATAAAATATAATTTATGCCGTATTCGCTTATAAGTAATAATAATTACGGAATTATATCCGTTTTATTAATAAAAAAAATGAGAAAAAATAATTTTTTTGTAATATTAATATCCGTAATTTTGACGTCGGTTTTATTTTCCGCCTTAATAAAAAATGCAAATGCCGTAATAATAGACCAGGTAATAGCGGTAGTAAATAAAACGCCGATAACCCTCTACGAGTTTGCAAAATTCGACAGGCAGGCTTTCGAACAATACGAACAGATGCAAAACGAAGCGTCTCAGGGTATTTTTACCCAGGAAGATATGGCGGTTATGTCTAAGACTAAAGCCGTCCTTAATGTGTTAATCGATAAAATTTTAATCAGGCAGGAAGAAGAAAAAGCCGCTATTTATATTGCGCCCAAACAGTTAAAAGCCTATGTTAAGTCGGTGGCTCTCGCCAATAACTTTACGGTTAATCAGTTTTTTAAGTTTTTAGCTAAAAAGGGAATAAGTAAAAAAGCATATCTAAAACAGGTCAAAAATCATTTTATGGAAGTAGAACTTTTAAGGAAAGTCTTTGGAAATAAAATGGTAATAACAAAAAGCCAATTAATAGATTATTATAGAAAAAATATAGAAGAATTCAGGGGAGAGCCGCAAGTCGATCTTAAACTTATATTTTTAGCTGTACCTAAAAATGCAAATAAAAAAACTAAAGAAGAAATATATAAAAAAATTTCTGCAATAAGGGAAGATGCAATATCCGGAACCAAAAGTTTTTCCGAACTTGCGAGGGAATATTCCGAAGATCCTTCCGAAAAAAACGGCGGAAGGATAGGGTATGTTTATAAAAATAAACTGTCGCCCAATTTTTCCGATATTGCATTCAGGCTGCATGTCGGACAGATAAGTCCGATTATAAGGACTAAATTCGGTTACGCTATATTGAAGTCGGTCGGCAAAAAGATGGGTTCGTTTAGAACTTTTAAACAGATAAAGCCTGAAATATTTTCGATTCTCGAAAAATATAGAACAAATAAATATTTAAGAAAAATTTTAAAAAAAGCAAGAAAAAATTCTTACGTTAAAATATTGATTGCGGTATAAAAAAGTAAAAATAAAATTGAACGAAAAAAATCGTTTTATAGGCATTACTATGGGCGACCCCGGCGGAATAGGGCCGGAAATAGCAATTAAGTCCGTTAAACATTTTATAGACGAAGGCGAATATATTAAACCGGTTATTTTTGGGTCTTTTGAAAACATAGAATATACTTCGCATAATATAACAAAAATCGATACCCCTATAAATTTAATTAAACCCGATTTGTCTATAAATTATGCTTATCAAACCGGAAAAATAAACGTAATCGATTTAGCTTCTAAATCTTATGCGCAGGTTAAGTATGGATACGTTAATCATGCTTACGCAAAAGACGTCGAAAAATTTATAGAGACAGCCGTTAATTTTTCCGTAAAAGAAAAAATACTCGGTTTTGCGACTGCACCTATTAATAAAAATATGATGCTTAAAGGCGGCGCAAGATTCGGCGGACACACCGAGCTTTTAGGGTATTTGGCAGGTTCCGACGATTTTGCCATGCTTTTCTATTCCGATAAACTTATTACTATTCTTTCGACAATCCATATTCCTATTTCGGAAGTTCCGTCAAAAATTACTAAAGATCTGCTCAGAAAAATAATAAAAATTTCATTAGACTGGTTAAAAATAGACCTGGGAGAAAATAGTCCGAATATTGCGGTTCTCGGTTTAAATCCACATGCGGGAGAAAACGGAAAAATAGGAAACGAAGAGAAAGAAATCATAGCTCCCGTTATAGAAGAATTTAAGAATAATAAAGAAAATATAGACGGCCCTTTCCCTGCCGATAGTTTTTTTGCCGAAAAATATAAAAAATTCGATTTAATCGTCGCTATGTATCACGATCAGGCGTTGATACCGTTTAAACTGCTTTCATTCAATAAGGGAGTCAATGTTACGGCGGGTTTAAAATTTATCAGAACGTCTCCGGTTCATGGGACAGCTTATGATATTGCCGGTAAGAACATGGCGGATTGCGGCAGTATGATAGAATCCATAAAATTAGTCGGCAGGATATCGGAGAACAGAAAACGATGGAAAGAAAGATAGTTATTAAAGGAGCAAGACAGCATAATTTAAAAAATATAGACGTCGAGATACCCAAAGATAAGCTTGTGGTTATAACGGGACTTTCAGGCTCAGGCAAATCCTCCCTTGCGTTCGATACCGTATTCGCCGAAGGACAGAGAAGATATCTTGAGTCGCTGTCGTCTTACGCTCGGCAGTTTATGGAGCAGATGGATAAACCGGACGTAGATTCGGTCGAGGGGCTTTCTCCGGCTATTTCTATCGAACAAAAGTCGGTCAGCAAAAATCCCCGTTCTACGGTGGGCACTATTACCGAAATTTACGATTACTTAAGAGTTCTTTTCGCAAGAATAGGTGTTCCGTACTGTTATAACTGCGGTAAAAAAATAGAGCCAAAAACCATAGATAGTATGGTGGAATCGGTTTATTCCAATAAAGCCGGCGAAAAACTTATAGTTCTATCCCCTATTGCAATTAACAGAAAAGGAGAGTTTAAGGCAAAATTCGACGATTACTTAAAACATGGCTTTTATAGAATTTATGCTGACGGGAAGGAATATAATTTAGACGAACCGATTAATTTAGACAAAAAAAAGAAGCATAACATAGACTTAGTCATAGACAGGCTGATAATAAAAGAAGAAAATAAAAAAAGACTGTTTGATTCCATAGAACTTGCCTTAAAATTGTCTTCCGGCATATTAAAACTTAAATATGAAGACAGGGAAGAAATATTAACGGAAAATTCTATCTGCTTAGAATGCAATATAAGTTACGGCAAACCGGAACCTGCCGTTTTTTCTTTTAACAGTCCGCAGGGCGCCTGTCCCGAATGCGGCGGCTTGGGTTATAAGGAATATTTCGACGAAGACTTGATAGTTCCCGATAAAAACCTTTCATTAAATGAAGATGCTATAATTATTTTTAAAAATTCTACGCCGGTGTATAAAAGCCAAATTTTTAACTCGCTTTCAAAACATTATGGATTTAATTTATATACTCCTTATAAAGATTTGAGTGCAGATATTAAGCAGGCATTACTCTACGGTTCCGGAGAAGAAAAAATTAAATTTTTCGATGCGGGCGGCGGCGCTTCTTATCATCTAAGGCACTGGGAAGGTATAATACCCATGCTTGAAAGAAATATAGCAGAGGGAAATTATCTGTTAGATCCCAATAAATTCAGGTCGGAAAAGGTTTGTCCCGAATGCGGCGGTTTCAGGTTAAAGAAAGAATCGTTAAGCTATAAAATAGGCGGACTAAATATAGCGGAAATTTCGGATTTAAGCATTAAAAATGCGCTGGATTTTTTTAATAAGCTTGAATTAAGCAATTACGAGATTGAAATTGCGGCAAAAATTTTAAACGAGGTTAAAGAAAGGTTAAGGTTTTTAGTAAACGTAGGGCTTGAATATCTGACTCTTTCAAGACAGGCGCAGACGCTGTCGGGTGGGGAATCGCAGAGGATAAGATTAGCCTCGCAAATCGGCTCCGGCCTTACGGGCGTTTTATACGTAATGGACGAGCCGAGCATTGGTCTGCATATGCGCGATAACGAGAGGCTTCTTAAGACCATTTTTGATTTGCGCGATAAGGGCAACAGCCTGATAGTCGTAGAGCACGATGAAACTACTATGCTCAAATCGGACTATATAATCGATATGGGTCCGGGTGCGGGGAAGAACGGCGGATATGTTATAGCGCATGGAACTCCGGAAGAAATTATGAAAAATCCGGATTCTTTAACCGGCAAATATTTGACGGGACAGTTAAAAATTCCGATACCCGAATTCAGAAGGGAACATTTATCCGGCTACTTAGAAATAAAAGGCGCAAAGATGAATAATTTGAAAAATATAGACGTTAAAATTCCGCTGAATAATTTCGTATGCATAACAGGAGTTTCAGGGTCGGGAAAAAGCACTTTAATTTTGGATACGCTATATCAGGCCGTATTTGCATATAAGAACGGTTATACGGCCGATTTTAAGCGGTTCAAGGTTGACGATATTAAGAACGTAAATTATTTCGACAGAGTAGTCAATATAGACCAGTCGCCTATAGGAAGAACGCCAAGGTCTAATCCCGCAACTTATACAGGAATCTTTACTTTAATAAGGGAAATTTTCGCCGGCATTAAAGAATCTAAATCAAGAGGCTACGATCCAGGCAGATTCAGTTTTAACGTTAAAGGAGGAAGATGCGAGGCCTGCAGCGGCGACGGCGTAAAAAAAATAGAAATGCTTTTTATGCCAGACGTTTATGTTATGTGCGACATATGCAAAGGTAAAAGATATAATGCTCCTACTTTAGAAATCATATACAAAAATAAAAATATTTACGATGTTTTAAATATGACGGTGAAAGAAGCTTACGATTTTTTTAACGCTATTCCGCCGCTTGCCCATAAATTAAAATTTTTGATAGACGTCGGATTGGATTATATAAATCTCGGCCAGCTTGCAACTACGCTTTCGGGAGGCGAAGCCCAGAGAATAAAGCTGTCGAAAGAATTATCGAGGCCGGGACAGTATAAAACATTATATATACTTGACGAACCGACGACCGGACTCCATTTCGACGATATCGGCAAGCTTTTGACCATATTAAACCTTCTTGTAGAAGCAGGAAACACGGTCATAGTAATAGAGCATAACTTAGACATCATAAAGTCAGCAGATTATATAATAGATATGGGGCCGGAAGGCGGCGAAGGCGGCGGCAGGATAATAGCTGCGGGAACGCCCGAAGATATGGCTCATAACGACGGCTCGTCCGTCGGTAAATACCTGTTTAATCCAATATTTCAAAGATAAAGCCAAAAAAATATATTGACTTTTTGCTTCTTAAGTGATAAAAAATTATATTTAGTGTTTTAAAAAATACCGCGGATTTTAAGGGTTAAAACCATATGCATAATTAAATAAATTATTTTAATAAGGGGGGTAAAATGACTAAAAGTTCGGAAGATTCGCCGTCAAGGCGAACTTTTATGACCGTCGTAATCGGATTAATTTCGGCTGTAATAGGCGTTGCCGTTGCAATACCTATACTTGGCACGATTTTAAGTCCGCTGTTTAAAAAAAGAGACATAGTATGGGCTGAACTCGGTAAAATTGACGATTTAAAAAAAATCAAGCCCTTAACGCCAAAATTTATTCCGGTCTATTTCAGAGTCAAAGAAGGGTGGACTATAAACACGCTTCCAAGACAGGTTGTAGTAGTTAAAAATATAACCGGTAAACTTTATTTTTTTTCAAATCAATGTACGCATTTAGGATGTCCTCTTCACTGGATAGCCGCAAGACAAAAATTCTTATGTCCATGCCACGGCGGTATGTTTAACGTTCTCGGCAAAGTAGTCGGAGGACCGCCGCCAAGACCTTTATATAGGTGGGTTCACAAATTAAATAACGGTACAGTTTTAATTCAAAATAAGTTTATGGATAATCCAAAGGATAGGGGGGTCTGATGTTTAAAAAAATTCAGGAATGGTTTGACGAAAGAATTGGTCTTACCGAACTAATAAACGAGTTTAACGGCGAAAGAATCCCCGCAAGAGGCGGATGGGCATATACTTTCGGCAGTTTGCTGGCTTTTCTTTTCATAATTCAGGTCGTAACCGGAATCTTCCTTTTATTCTATTACGTACCTTATTTTCCTATGGCAAGAAACTCCACTTATTTTTTAAAGCATCATGTTTTAATGGGTAATATTTTGCTCGGCATCCACTTATGGGGTGCATTTACGATGATTTTCATCCTTCTCGTGCATATGTCCAGGGTTTATTTTTCCGGTTCGTATAAAAAGCCTAGGGAAATGCAGTGGGTTGCGGGCATGGTTCTATTTTCCGTCGTTGTAATACTTGGTTTGACGGGTTATATGCTTATAGGAAACGAAAATTCGTGGTGGACGATAAACGTTTTAGATAACGTAGCATCCCATGTGCCGCTCATAGGAGGCTTTATAAGGATTTTAGTAAAAGGCGGAACCGAAACATCGGTTTTAACTATGCAGCATATATTTGCTATTCACGTTTGGCTTTTACCTATAGTAGTGATTATGTTCATACCGATACATATTTTCTTGGTTAGGAAGACCGGAGAGCAGGGTATGGCGCTGGAATACAAAAACAGCAAATTGCCCGACGACGATGTTAACAAATGGAAACATGCGGATGCAACCGTTCCATTTTTCCCTGACCAACTGTTTAAAGACATGATTGTTGCGCTGGGAGTATTTGCCGTGATTTATTTCCTCGCCGTTTATTTTGGAGCGGCTATAGGGCCTATGTACAGACCTCTTGCTTTAAATTTTGCGCCGGAAGCCGACTGGTATTTCTTGGCAAACGAGGAACTTCTTAAATATTTCCCCGGTCACGGACTTATAATATTTTCCACATTTCTTGTTCCATCGTTAGGTTTTGCGATACTCTTTGCATTGCCTTTTATCGACAGGGGGCACGAAAGAAGTCCTTTTAAAAGACCTGCGGCAACCGTGCTTGGGATTTTGTTTCTCCTTTTGTTAGTTTACTTAACATTAATCAGCGGCGAACCAAAAGCGCCTGCTACCGTATAAATAAAGAGGAGTAAATACGATGAATTTAGGTGTTATAGATATAATAAATCTATTTATAAACAGGCTCGCGCTCGGCTTTATGGCGATTGCCTTTATATCCCAGTATATCGGGATATTTAAAAAGGAAGACAGATACTTCAGGCTTGCAAAGCCCCTGATAATGTGCGCATTAGTTATAGGCACCATTCAGACCATAGTTTATTTTTATTTTTTAAGTCTACTAAGAAACGGAATCCCGAATTTCTGGATACTTATAAATAAATTGCAGCCGGGAGTAATTGCTTTATCTATGGATTTTTTGCTTGCGTTTCTCGTTCTCGGCGCGGTATATTATGCCGGATTTGACAGAAAAGGCGAGGGAAAGCATCAGGGGTGGAATGTATTTATCGGCATAATTGCATTTTTGGCCGGCTTTGCTTCCGACGTTTTTTATACCATTTCCG
>JAJZLA010000311.1 GCA_021803845.1 bacterium
ACAGCTTTTTTAAATTTATATTTATTAAATTTTCGTTTTTAAATAATCCCGACTGTGCGATTATTTTATTTTTTTCTTTATCTGTAATATTTTTTCCTAAAATTTCTATTTTTTTTAATTTAAAAACTTTTTTATTTAAAAAAAAATAGCCGTAAGATTTATACCCCGAATATCCGGCCGCAAAAATTATTGCAATAGCCGCAAAAACGTAAAGCGATTTAATAAAATATTGCCCAAAACTACTTTTGCTGTTTTTACTTATTAAGTTTTTTTTACGTCTTATATTATTTTTATTTTTATGCAACCACATCTTCTATTATATTTTCTATTAACTCGATAAAACTCATACCTTTGCTTTTAGCTATCATTGGTACTAAGCTTAGTTCCGTCATTCCCGGAAGCGTATTGAGTTCCAGAATGTATGCGCAGCCGTCGTCGGAAAGAATAATATCCGCCCTCGTAACCCCTCTGCATCCGATAATTTCGTTGGCTTTAACGGCGGCAGACTCGCATGCTTTATACTCTTTTTCCGTTAAAGACGGGTTTATTAAATACTCGGTCCCGCCTTTGGTATATTTAGCCGTATATGAATAAAAACAATCTTTAGGCTTTACTTCGACGCAGCCTAAAGGCTTGCCGAACGCCCAAGCAAACTGAATTTCTCTTCCTTTTATATATTTTTCTACCAATATTTCATCGTCATAATCGAAAGCATTGTTTAACGCCGTTCTTAAATCCTTGTTCGATCTCCTGTTTTCGACTATGGAGCATCCTATACTGGAACCAGAAGCGTTCGGTTTGACGAAATAAGGCGGTTCGAAATTTTTCGATATTTCCTTTACCGCATTTTCGCAGTTTCCCTTTTTAACTACGATTCCAGGAGGCGTTTTTAAACCGTAAAAATTAAATAATGCTTTCGATTTAATCTTGTCCATCGCCAGCGCGCTTGCAAGAACGCCCGAACCGGTGTATGGAACGCCGAGTATTTCGAGCGCCCCCTGAATTCTTCCGTCCTCTCCGTATGTTCCGTGCAGAGCGATATAACATACATCTATATTTTTTAAATTAACAGTAAAATTTTCGTCTAAATCAAACAGCAGAGCATTATATCCGCAGGATTTTAAAGCACTAAAGACGGCGTTTCCGGTTTTAATAGAGATATCCCTCTCATCCGATCTGCCTCCGGCCAAAACCCCTATCCTCAAATTTTTCAATTTTTCCCGCATATCTCCTCACACTATCTTTATTTCCGTATCTAATTTTATACCTCTGCTTTCTAATGCTTTTTCTCTTATGTTGTCTATTAAAAATATAATGTCGGAAGGTTTTGCGCCGCCTTTATTGATTATAAAATTTGCGTGTTTTTGAGAAACGGACGCTCCGCCGAAAGAAACGCCCTTAAATCCCATTTCCTCTATAATTTTTCCTGCGGAAAAACCTTCCGGATTTTTAAAAATACAGCCCAGAGAAAATTCTCCAAGCGGCTGTATGGATTTTCTTTCTTTAAAAATTTTAATATTTTCGGCTATTTCCGCTTTAGACGATTCCTTAAGTTTAAGATAAACCGACGTAATACAATAGTTATCTTTAATGCCGTTAATATTTAAACTGCGGTATGAAAAATTCATATCTTTTTTTTCCACGGTGCGTTTAGAGCCGTTTAAATCGAATATATCTATAGCCTCTACGATATTTCCGACGGAACTTTCTTTAGAACCGGCATTCATTTTTACGGCTCCGCCGAGAGTGCCCGGAATTCCGTAAAAAAACTCGCATCCGCTTAAGTTATGCTTCATAGAGTAATTTAAAATTTTCGATAAATTAATTCCCGCGCCGAATTTCAAAACCTTATCACCGCATTTCTTATAATTTTGATAATCATCGGAAACGTCCAACACTGAGGAATCGAATTTTTTAAAAGATATAACGGGAACCCATATTCTTTCTTCCTTAAAAAGCGTATTTGTCCCTCCGCCTACGACGTAACGAAAACATTCGGATATTACACCTTCCGTCAATTTTATTATTAAACCCAGTTCGGCTTCGTTTCTTGGAAACAGGATTAAATCCGCCTTGCCCCCCGTTTTAATGGAAGAATAGGACGACATATTCTGATTTTCCATAAAATCGATGCCCAGTTCTTTTAATTTTTTTAATAAATCTTCTTTTGTTTTTGCGCCCGTCATAATTTATACCGCACTAGTTTATTAATAATTGATATGTTCTTTTAAATTACTGCCAACGGTAGTAGAAAGAGTTTTTAAGGTTATTTTTTTATTAAGCCTGCTGTGAACGAATTCGTCGCAAGTTTTAGTTATATCGCCGGCTCCTAGGAATATTACCATCTCTCCGCCTTTCAACATGTTTTTTAAATTAGATTTAATATCTTTTCTGTTTGGAACGTAATATACGTTTTTATATCCGTTATTCTTCATTTTCTCGGAAAGCGCCATCGACGAAATACCTTCTATCGCAATCTCTCCCGCAGAATAAACGTCCGTAATTATAACCGAGTCGGCAATTTTTAAAGAATTTACAAAATCGTCCATAAGGTCTTTCATTCTGGAATACCTGTGCGGCTGAAAAACTGCGACTATCTGCCTGTTCCAGTTTTTTGCGGCTTTAAGCGTAGCGACAATCTCGACCGGATGATGGGCGTAATCGTCGACGATTATAAGTCTTTCGCTAGATTTTTTTATCTGAAATCTTCTTTCCACCCCGTGAAAACTTTCAAGCGCTTTTGCTATAAATTCGATTTTTATGCCGAGCTCTTTAGTCATGGCTATCGCCGAAAGAGCGTTTAAAACATTATGTATTCCCGGAACGGACAGCTTGAATTTACCTATCATTTTATCGCCGGAATATGCATCGAAAGAAGATGCGTTTTTCTCTAAAGATATATTCAAAGCGTAATAATCCGCTTTCTGTTCTATGCCGTAAGTGAAATATTTTTTATTTATAACCGGAAACAAAGAACTTAATAAAGGATTATCGGCGCATAAAACCGCAAATCCGAAAAAGGGAATATTATTTATAAAATCGGTGAAAGACTGCTTTAAATTTTCTATATTGCCGTAATGGCACAAATGCTCG
>JAJZLA010000312.1 GCA_021803845.1 bacterium
ATTCTATCGGCAATTAATACGGCAAAAAATATCGGCATGAAAATAATTGGTTTTACCGGCGGAGACGGCGGAAAAATGGCTGAACCCGAAATGTGCGACCACCTTATTAAAATTCCGTCTAAAGACACCCCTAGAATTCAGGAAAATCATATTTTAATTGCCCATATTATATGCGAATTGGTTGAAAACAGTCTTTTTTAAAAAATTAAAACAAGAAAATTAGGCATGCTGGCTGTCCGCAAAACTTCTTGCGTCGAATAGCGACGAATAAAGCTTCATCGCATACATATCGGTCATGCCGCTTATGTAATCGGCGCACATTATTTGGAAAGAGGGATTACCGTTTTTATCTTTTCCGAAAGAATCGTAAAATCCAAACTCGTAAAGTTCCTGAAAGTCGTCGGGATAAAGTTTAATATTATTAATATCGGAAAAAACTGCATAAAGCTTTTTTACTATGTTTTCGGCTTTATATCTGTTTAGAAGAATTTCCCTGTTTTCCATAACAAGGCTGTAGGAAATTTGCTTGAGGGCGTTTATTTCCAAGTCCACGCCGTTTTTCCAAATTAACGAATATTTATATGAATCGTCGTTATAATCCAAAGGCATATCGAGTAAAAGATTACCCGATTTAGATTTTAATTTTTTAACTGCTTCTTTTCTTTCTTCTAAATCTATATTTAAAATAAACTTTGAAATATAGTTAGAAAAAAACTCTTTAAGGTCGGTCTTGACTTTTATGTGATGCATAATCCGGTCTTTTGTCTCGTATTTATCGGCTATTTTGTCATGCATAATATTTTTGTTTGAATCCGTCCGTCTTTCAAATCCATCGTTTTCAGGAATATTAAAAATATTTCTTAATTTAAGAAAGAAATTATCGACCCGTTCGGTCATGATATTAATATTATCGATTGAATCTTTTGCGAACCGTCCGCTTTCCTTAAGATATTTGTTTACTTTGAAATGCCCGCCTATATTTATAAGCTTAGATTCTACCCCGTCTTCTATGTCGTGCGTGGCATAAGCGATATCGTCGGCAGCGTTTAATATCTGGCATTCTATGCATCTTGAAAATTCAAAAAATTGAACTTTGGCGGTTTTATTTTTTTTATCGTTAAAAAAACAGGAATATTTATTTAGGTATTTTACAAAATCTTTTCCATGAAGTTTTTCGAGTATAAATATATCGTCGTCGTAAATAAAATGCTTGTTTTTATCGGACAGGGAATAAGGCATCTTATATTTTAAAATTCCGTCTATGGTCTTAAGAGAAGGATTAATTCCGTATATTTTATTGTTTTTGGAATCGTAAAATTTTTTTTCCAAGAAATTAAGAATTCTTATGTTTTGGGCATTAGCCTCGAAACCAAATTTCCCGTCTGTAGCTTTTTTTAATTCCTCGTTTATAATATATTCGCCGAGATGTCCGAAAGGCGGGTGTCCTATATCGTGAGCTAAAGAAACGGCTTCGATAATATCTAAATCTATACTTAAACCGTATTTTTTATTCAAGATAGATGTTAATGCTCTTGCTATTTGCGATACTTCGAGAGAATGGGTAAGTCTCGTCCTGTAATAATCCAGAGTAAAAACTCCGAAAACCTGGGTTTTATTCCTCATCCTCCTGAACGCGCTGGAATGAATTATCCTGTCTCTGTCGATTTGAAAAGACGATCTTACCCCTTTTTCTTTTTTTTCCTTATCGGTATATCCGTAATCGAATACTCTTCCTCCTACCATTAAACGCCTCCTCCGTTAAAAATTAAAATTACTATAATCAATCCAGCAAACTGATTTGCTTGCAGTTTTTTTAATCTTGCATTTATATTTAATTAAATATATACTATTCACACATTTTTGACAAATAATATCGGAGGAATCGTTTATGAAAAATACGGATAAAGAAAATAAAGACGAACACTCATTTTCAAAAGTCGAAATTGAATCTGCAAAAAAAGTATTAATAAAAATGAAAAAAGATATTTTTAAAGAAATTGATGCCGGCATCAAAGAAGGCTCGTCGAAAGATTCAACCGAATACCGCGGCGATAATTACGACATCGCTTCCAGCGAAAGAGACCGAGAACTTATGTATATGCTGGGAGACAGAGAAAGAAAAAAAGTGAAGGCAATAGACAATGCGCTTTTGAAAATTAAAGAGGGGACTTACGGAGTATGCGACGAATGCGGCGAACCTATTTCTAAAAAAAGATTAAAAATTATACCTTATTCCAACTTATGCATAAACTGCCAGTCTAAAGCGGAAGAAGAAGAAAGGAAACAGTTAAACGAAGACTATATCGACCACCTGAATACGCTTTCTTTAATAAACGACGACGAAACCTTTAAAGATTCCGACGAGTAGAGGTTAAAAAAGACATAGATTCAAGAAGTGATTTAGAATAAGGATGCGACGGATTTTTAAAAAAATCGTCTGTTTCTGCAATCTCCATTATTTTTCCGCCGTACATAACGCATACCCTGTCTGCTAGATGCCTGACCAATTTTAAATCGTGTGTAATAAATATATAGCTCATGCCGGCTTCGTTTTTTAAATCCATCAGCAGATTTAAAATCTGGGCGGAAACGGAAACATCCAGAGCAGACACAGGCTCGTCGAGTATAAGCAGTTCCGGACGAACCGACAGGCATCTTGCTATTCCGACTCTCTGCCTTTGTCCTCCGGAAAGCATATGCGGATAGCTTAAAGCTGTCGTTTCAGGCAATCCGACTACTTTAAGCTGTTCTGCGGCAAATTCCATTCTGTCTTTCCTTTTGCTCCTTATAATACCATTTCTGACAGCCGGATAAGATATTATTTTATATATCTTCTTTTTTGGATTTAATGAAGAATAGGGGTCTTGAAAAAGTATCTGTATCTTTTTCCTGAAATCTTTTTTTTTATTTTTATAATCCAGAAGTTCGCCTTTAAAATATATATTGCCGGAAGTTTTTTCCGTTAGGCCTAAAATTAACTTAGAAAGGGTCGATTTTCCGCATCCGGTTTCCCCGACTACTGCAAATATTTCATTTTTATAAACATCGAACGAAACGCCGTCAACCGCTTTTATAACGTTCTTTTTTATAT
>JAJZLA010000313.1 GCA_021803845.1 bacterium
GTTTTTACGAACCGTCTTCCGGCGAAATCGACATTAACGGAATAAACATAAAAGAGTTTAATTTAAAAGAGCTAAGGGATTCCATATCTTACGTTTCCCAGAACGTCGTTCTTTTTAACGAAACCGTAAAATTTAATATCGAATACGGAACGAGCGGCAAAAGTATGGAAGATGTAATCAACGCCGCAAAGTTGGCATTTGCGGACGAATTTATTAACAATCTTCCTAAGGGTTACGATACGATAGTAGATGAAGCGGGATTAAGGCTTTCCGGCGGAGAAAAGCAAAGAATTTTAATCGCCAGGGCGTTTCTTAAAGATGCGCCCATACTTATACTCGATGAAGCTACTTCTTCTTTGGACGGCGAATCGGAAAAGAAAATCCAGCGGGCGCTGTTCGGCGCAATGGGAGATGTCGCCGGCGAAGCCGGCGAAGGTAAAAATGAGGGAGCCTATGCAGACAAAACAGATTTGCAAGGCGGCTTATCGGATGGACTATCCGGCGGTTTGTGCCGGAATAAAATCGTCCTTATAATAGCCCACAGGCTATCTACCGTGAAACAGGCAAACAAGATTTATGTCCTCGAAAAAGGTGAAATAGCCGAAAGCGGAAGCCATGAGGATTTAATAAAATTGGACGGAATTTATAAAAATCTTCTTTTAAAACAGATGGAATAAAATATAATTGCAAATATAACAATTGTCATTATTATGAATAAAAATAAGACCTATATAGGAATAAAAATAGTAAACGGAACCGTTTACGGCGTAGAACGCCTTACAGATAAAAGTAAAAGCGGAAAACGGGTTTATTTTGAAGAATTGCAAATGTCGGAGCAGAATGCGAAAGTTTTAAAAACGACTTTGCCTGTTTATAGAAAAATATTTTTTATACTTCCACCCGAAATGGTATCTTTTAAAATATTGACTTATCCCTTTAAATTAAAGGGTGCCTCTAATATAGAAATGCTCGCCAAAACGGCGATAGAAGAGTTAACCCCTTTAAACGTCAAAGAGCTTATAGTTTCCAAGCATAAATTATCCGACCATACTTTATTGGTTGAATACGCAAAAAAAGAAACCGTAGCAGGTTTAATAAATAAATATAACCTCGGCGATTTAAACGGCTTGCGGATATATTTCCCTTTTTCCGTATTGTGTAAAACGGGAAAACGTTTTTATTCGGAAGACGGCGCCGATTTTCTGCTAAAATACGACTTTTTGGATAAATCTTACGCCGTTATTTATAAAAACGGAAAAGTCGCGGAGATAATAGATTTAAAACTTAATAACGAATATGACGATGAATTTAAAAATAATGATATAAAAGCCGCAACTACAACTAATATAATAGATCTGAATTATAAAGCACGCGAAATATTTTCCGGTATGAAAGATTTTTATTCCGATTTAATATTTTTAATGGACGATGAACGTAAGCAGGGAAATTTTTTAGGCATTTTTATCAAAATGTTAAATAATTCAAAAGATTCAAGCGTTTTAGAATATTTTAAGATTTCCGATATAATTGGAGACGGTTCGGTTTCGGCTTTTTATGTTAATAATAGCGCGTCATATGCCGTTTTAGCGGCTGTATTAGTATTGATATTCATATGCGTCGGACTCATAGAAGAAAACTATTATAAAAGCGCCGAAAAGACGGTTATAAGCAAAAAGATAAATTTAATTCTGGGAAAATACATGCCCGGCCAGAAGGTATTTTACGAACCGAGATACGAAATTAAGTCCTGTTACGATAAAATAAAAGAAAATTCCGGCGGCGGCAACGACGCTTTTTTAAGTTTTTTAAAATATGCTTCCGAAGAAAAGGGCAATATAAAAAGCTTAAAAATAGACTCGATAAACTATTCGTTTAAAAAATTCGAGTTTAAAGGCAGCATTTCAGGCTATAAAAATCTGCATAAGTTTGAAATTTATCTAAAAAAGAGATATTCTACCGTAAACGTTATAAAATCTTATAAAAATTCAAACGGAAATATAAAATTTGATATTGCGTTAAAATGAATAAATCCCTTATTATAAAAATTAAAAACGGGGTATTAAAAAATATACCTCTTAATATATCCGGCTTTTTAAAAAATAAAGACGGAATATATAAAATTTTATTAAAATTATCCGTTATTTTTATAATATCTATTTTTGCAAGCAACGCCGCTATAAAATTTATTACATATAAAATATTCCAATACGATTTGCAAAAGGCCGGTATAACCCCTAAAACGTTTAACGCAAATTTCGTCGTAAAAAAACCAACTATAAAGCGTTATTCCGATATTTTAAAGTTCAATCCGCTAAACGCCGTCGTAAACGGCCCGCTTTTAAACTTTAATGCAAAAGATTTTACGCCGTCTTTAAATTTAACGTTAATAGGAACTATAAGCGGAAGTTTCGGTTATGCTTTTTTTATAAATAAAACCGACGGCAAAGAACTTTTTATACCGCAGGGAGCGGAAATTAAACCCGGATATTATTTAAGCGCCGTAAAACTGAAAAGCGCCGTAATTTCCGGCTTCGGCAGAAGGTTTACTATATCTTTGGTAAAAATTAAAAACGGAAACGCTTCGGCTTTTTCGTCAAGGCCGTCGGCGATAAATACTCCGCATCCAGCCGGCTCTATGTCGTCTTTAAGTTCCGCAATAAAAAAAACCGGACGTTATTCATATTTAATCGACAGGTCGAAGATTAAAAAGTCGGATTTAAATTCTATTTTCACGCAGATGCATGCGGTTCCTGATATCGCAAACGGCAAAATAATCGGATTCAAAGTCTTAACCGTAGTTCCGACCGGCATTTTTGCATACATGGGATTTCAGCCCGGCGATATAATAAAGTCGGTCAACGGAACTCCGCTTTCCAGCCCCCAGGAAGCCGTAAATTTATTATCCGGACTTATGAACGAAAACAACGTGTCTATAGATTTAACGCAAGGCGCTCAAAATATAACCATGGACTACAGGATAGAATAAAACGAACAGAGTAAAACGAATAAAATAATATGCAATTTGCGTTTAATCCAGGTTTAAATATTTAATTTATTTATTTATTTATTTATTTAAT
>JAJZLA010000314.1 GCA_021803845.1 bacterium
TATACCGTTTAAGCTTCTTTCTTTTAACAAAGGGGTTAACGTTACCGCCGGACTGAAGATTATAAGAACGTCTCCCGTGCATGGAACGGCTTATGATATCGCCGGCAAGAATACGGCGGATTACGAAAGTATGCTGGAGTCGGTAAAATTAGTCCGCAGGATATCGGAGAACAGAAATAAATGGACAGAAAGATAATAATCAAAGGGGCAAGGCAGCATAATTTAAAAAATATAAGCTTAGAAATTCCTAAAGATAAACTTGTCGTAATAACCGGCCTTTCAGGCTCCGGCAAGTCCTCTTTGGCTTTTGACACTATATTTGCCGAAGGGCAGAGGAGATATTTGGAATCCCTGTCTTCTTACGCAAGGCAATTTATGGAACAGATGGACAAACCCGATGTAGATTCGGTTGAAGGACTTTCGCCGGCTATTTCCATAGAACAGAAATCGGTAAGCAAAAATCCCCGCTCTACGGTAGGAACTATTACGGAAATTTATGATTATCTCAGAGTTCTTTTTGCAAGAGTAGGAGTTCCGTACTGCTATAATTGCGGTAAAAAAATAGAGCCCAAAACCGTTGACCAGATGGTGGAATCGGTTTATTCGAATAAAGCGGGGGAAAAACTGATAGTTTTGTCTCCGATAGTTATCGGAAGGAAGGGCGAGTTCAGGGCAAAGTTCGACGATTACCTTAAACACGGATTTTACAGAATATATGCCGACGGTAAAGAATATAACTTAGACGAGCCGATTAATCTCGATAAAAAAAAGAAACATAATATCGATTTGGTTATCGACAGATTAGTCATAAAAGAAGAAAATAAAAAAAGATTATTCGATTCCATAGAACTTGCTTTAAAATTATCTTTAGGAATTTTAAAGCTGAAATATGAAAACAGGGAAGAGATATTAACCGAGAACTCGATTTGTTTAGACTGCAATATAAGTTACGGCAAACCGGAACCGTCGGTTTTTTCTTTTAACAGCCCGCAGGGCGCCTGTTTGGAATGCGGCGGATTGGGCTATAAGGAATATTTTGACGAAGACCTTGTTATTCCCGATAAAAATCTTTCTCTTAAGGAAGATGCGATAATTATTTTCAAAAACTCAACCCCTGTTTATAAAAATCAAATTATAAACGCCTTATCGAAACATTACGGTTTTGCTCCGGATATTCCCTACGCGGATTTAAGCGAAGATATAAAGCATGCGATATTATACGGCTCAGGCGGCGAAAAAATAAAATTTTACGACGCGATGAACGACGATAAATCGTTCCATTTAAAATACTGGGAAGGCATCATGCCCATGCTTGAAAGAAATATAGCCGAAGGGAATTACCTGCTGGACCCAAGAAAATTTAAAGCCGAGAAAATATGCCCAGAGTGCGGCGGCTTCAGGCTAAAGAAAGAATCCCTCAGTTACAGGGTAGGCGGACTTAATATAGCCGAAATTGTAAACTTAAGCATTAAAGATGCCCTAAGTTTTTTTAAAAATTTGAATTTAAGCGATTACGAAGCCGGTATCGCGGCTAAAATTTTAAACGAGGTTAAAGACAGGCTGCAATTTTTAACCAATGTAGGGCTTGAATATCTGACTCTTTCGAGGCAGGCCCAAACGCTTTCCGGCGGAGAGTCGCAGAGGATAAGACTTGCTTCGCAAATTGGCTCAGGTTTAACAGGCGTTCTATACGTTATGGACGAACCGAGCATAGGCCTGCATATGCGGGATAACGAGCGGCTTCTTAAAACGATTATAGACTTGCGGGACAAAGGCAATACGCTTATTGTCGTAGAACACGATGAAGCTACTATGCTTAAATCCGACTATATTATCGATATGGGGCCTGGAGCGGGTAAAAACGGAGGCTATATAGTAGCTCAGGGAACTCCGGAAGAAATCATTAAAAATCCCGCTTCTTTAACCGGTAAATATTTAACCGGAAAATTAAAAATAAATATGCCCGGTTTCAGGAGGGGCAGTTTATCCGGTTATTTGGAAATAAAAGGCGCCAGGATGAATAACCTGAAAAATATCGATGTTAAAATTCCGCTGAATAATTTTATATGCGTTACCGGAGTATCCGGGTCGGGAAAGAGCACCTTGATAATAGATACGCTTTATCAGGCGTTGTCGGCCTATAAAAACGGGTATATATCAGATTTTAAAAAGTTTGAGGCGGATGATATAATAAACGTAAAATATTTCGACAGGGTAGTCAATATAGATCAGTCCCCCATAGGGAGAACGCCTAGGTCTAATCCGGCTACTTATACTGGAATATTTACGCTAATAAGGGATATTTTTGCGGGAACAAAAGAAGCGAGGGCGAGAGGCTACGACCCGGGCAGATTCAGTTTTAACGTAAAAGGAGGCAGATGCGAGGCCTGCAGCGGCGACGGGGTAAAAAAAATAGAAATGCTTTTTATGCCGGACGTTTATGTAATGTGCGATGTCTGCAAGGGGAAAAGATATAACAGACCTACTTTAGAAATTGCATATAAGAATAAAAATATTTACGACGTCCTGAACATGACCGTAAAAGAAGCTTATGAATTTTTCGATACGCTTCCGGCTCTCGCGCATAAGCTAAAGTTTTTAATCGACGTCGGGCTCGATTATATAAATTTGGGACAGCTTGCTACTACTCTGTCGGGAGGCGAGGCTCAAAGAATAAAACTCTCGAAAGAACTGTCGAGGCCGGGACAATATAAGACGCTTTATATACTCGACGAACCTACCACCGGACTTCATTTTGACGATATAAGCAAACTTTTAAACATATTGAATCTTTTAGTAGAAGCAGGCAATACCGTAATAGTCATAGAACATAATTTAGACGTAATAAAATCGGCGGACTATATAATCGATATGGGACCGGACGGCGGGGACGGCGGGGGCAGAATAATCGCATGCGGAACGCCGGAGGAGATTTCCGTTAACAGGGCTTCGTCTATCGGCGGGTATTTAGCCGGATTGCCTGATTTCAAATAAGTTCACTATATATCATTTTATTTCACATCATCTCATTTTATTTCATAAAATTGTTATA
>JAJZLA010000315.1 GCA_021803845.1 bacterium
TATACCGGCGGGCAATTCGGGATTAGATGCGGTAGTTTATTTTAATAAAAATATAAAAATAGCCCGGAAAGACGTTTTTGCTTCTTTTTACCGCAATTATTTTGTTATTAAAATAGTCCGCGGGTTTCCCGCCGATATATTTAAAAACGTAGGTAAGAAAAATGCCGTTTTGGCTAATAGCGCCGCCGCAGAACAAAAAAGTAAAATTAATAAAGCAAAATCGAAAAATTCGCCTAAACCGTCTGCCGCGTTAAATGCCGGTGTTTTTTCCAATGCAAAACATCTAAATTTAAAAAATTCTTCTTTAAAAAATCCAGCCGCTTTAAATATGGGTCTTGAAGCCGTTAAAACCGCAGTTTATTTAGCGCTTATTATCGGAATGATTTACGGCATATATTTTTTTATGAATAAATTTAAAAACAGGGTTTCGACCAAAGAAAAAATTAACAGCTTGAAAATAATATCTTCTATTAATCTCGGAAATAAAAAATCTATTCTGCTTATAGAAGTAAACAAAGAATTTTTTTTAGTAGGAGTTTCGCCTTCCAATATTCAGATGATAGGACGCTTGCAGGGAGTTAAGGGTCTGCAAAATTCCGAAATTTCGGATTATGCAGGACAACAAGGCAAAACTGCGGTAAAAGAAATAAAAGAATCGAAAGAAATTAAAGGAAAAAGCGACAAACAATTTAATCCCGAAGCTTATGCGGCATATGAAACGCATATTTTCGAGAACACAGGTTCGGACGATACGGGAAATGCTTTAAACGCTCCGTTCGCCGGTTCTTCGCCCGCCGTAAAAACCTACGGCAGATTTGCGGACGTTATGAGGGAAAAGATCGTCGGAAGGTCGGATCGCCAAGAAAATGCCGCCACCGACGCTTTCGATAAATCCGGTAAAGTGAAAAATATCAACGAGGCCAAATTTAAAAACAAAGCCGATAATATATTTTTCGATATAGAGGAAAGGCTTAAGGGGTTGATGGAGAGCGATGTTAAAAGTAAAAAACTTTAAAAACACTTCGCTTTTAGCTCTGCCTGCCATAACTATGACCGGCCATGCCGCACACTCGCAGGTATCTATGCTTATACAGATACTTCTTATTTTCACCGTCATTTCTATAGCGCCTTCTATCTTGATTATGATGACTTCGTTCGTAAGAATAGTAGTAGTACTGTCTTTTTTAAGGACTTCTCTAGGGCTTACTACCGAACCCCCAAATCAGGTAATAATCGGATTGAGCCTTTTTCTTACTTTTTTTATAATGGCTCCGGTTATAAGTTCGGTATATAAAAATGCTTACGTTCCATATACCAAAGGCTTTATAGGAATTAAAAAAGCTTATAAAGTTGGAATTCAGCCCGTCAGGGGTTTTATGCTTAGGCAGACGAGGCTTAAAGACTTGGAACTTTTCGTTAAAATGTCTAAAATCAAGAACGTTAAATCGCCTAAAGACGTGCCGACTTACGTTCTCGTTCCGGCATTTATAGTGAGCGAACTTACGACTGCTTTCGAGATAAGTTTTCTTATATATCTTCCGTTTTTGATATTAGACCTTGTGGTTTCGAGTCTTTTAATGTCGATGGGTATGCTTATGCTGCCGCCTACCATGATATCTCTTCCGTTTAAGCTTATGCTTTTCGTTATGGTAAACGGGTGGTATTTGGTAATAGGTTCGCTGGTACAGAGTTTTCATACATAGCGTGCAATTTGTGTCCAATTTGTGACGGAATTGGGAAAAGGTGTCAGATTTTATTTTCCGCACGCTTAATAAAATAAAATTTGAGATAGTGATGAATTGCGGAAAATTAATCTGACACCTTTTCCGATAGTTGTGATTTGTGACGGGGACGGAATTGAATTCTGCTCCCGTAGTTAGATAACTTTTAAACCTGACGAAAATATGTCTGCGGCGTTCGTAAATTTTATAATTCAAAAAGTAATACTTACGGTATTATATTTAAGCGCGCCTCCGCTTATAGCGAGCCTTGCGATAGGAATACTTATAAGTATGTTTCAGGCCGTTACGCAGCTTCAAGACCAGACGCTTACTTTTGTTCCTAAAATTATCGTAGTTATAATCGTTTTGCTTATTTTCGGACCGTGGATGCTGAACGTTATGGGAAATTTCGCGACGGTAATTTTTTCGCATTTTCCTGAATATATAAAGGGAGGAAGCTGATTTGCCGTCAATTATAATACATCGGTATCTTTTAATCGAATTTATGCTGATATTTTTCAGGATTATCGCAATGATAGTCGTTCTTCCGTTTATCGGCAGTTCTTCCGTCCCAAACTGGGCAAAGATAGGTCTGGCTTTTTTTATGTCGTTAATAGTCTATCCTTTGATAGTTAAAACTCAGATAATCCCGCATCTAACCTTGCCGGAGCTGATTTTAGCAGTTATTTCGCAAGTTCTTATAGGTATTATTTTCGGATTTTTAGTTCTTATAATTTTTACCGGCGTTGAAGTTGCCGGACAGCTTATTAGCACACAGGTAGGTTTCGGAATGATAAGCCTGCTAAACCCCCTTATGTCTAATCAGCAGGTTTCTTTAATATCGAATTTACAAAACTACGTCGCTCTTATAATTTTTATCCAGACGTCCGCTTTTTTCTTTGTAATAGAAGGGATATACAGAAGTTTTCAAACTATACCGCTGACTTTCGTCAATTTCTCCCCGCATATTTTTCAATATTTAGTTTTAAGGTCAAACGACATATTTTTAATAGGTTTGGATTTAAGCATTCCTATAGTTTTGGTAGCTATTATATTAAACGTAATTATCGCTCTTATGGGAAGAATTGCGCCGCAATTTAATATTTTTGCCGTAGGTTTTCCCATAACCATAGCAGTCGGACTGCTTATGCTTTACGTCACGGCGCCCTATTTTACCGATTACGTAATGCAGTCTTTCGGCGGTTTAAAAACGGAATTTAATCATATGATAAATTATATGGCATATATTAAAAAATAACAGTAAAATAAAATACATAACAATTAATAATTAATGTA
>JAJZLA010000316.1 GCA_021803845.1 bacterium
ACGCGCAGTTTCATAAGCTCAAGCAGTCCTTCCGGCACAGATTTGACAAGCTCATCGTAATATGCGAGCCTCCCTGTATTAACGAGCTCTTTTATTTTTAAGTAAAGGTCTTTTCCGATGCCTGGAATATCCAAATTTTTTCCGCCCGCAACTATATCCGATAAATTTTCTCCTAGTCTGCTTATAACGGCGCCGGCATTTAAATAAGCGCGTATTTTAAAAGGATTTTCTCCTTTAATTTCAAGAATTTCGGCAATATGTTCGAAAATTCCGGCAATTTCGCTGTTTGTCATAATTATTGTATATTATCGGATAATTATGTTATATTATATATTAAATTTTTAAAAAAAATAACGATGAATCTTTTATTTATCAATTTTATCCAATATTTTTTCGATATATTATACACGATACTCAATGTATATATGTGGATAATAATCATAAAAGCGCTGCTTTCATGGGTAAATCCGGACCCTTATAATCCTATAGTCCGTTTTATAAACGACATTACCGAACCGGTTCTGAATAAGGTCAGACTGATACTTCCTATAGGAAACAGCTTTGCTTTCGACCTGTCGCCTATAATAGTTATTTTTATAATCTGGATACTCATATCTTTATTAAAATTTGCGGAATTTAATTATATTCTGCCATTTATAATTTAAATAAAACGAAGGTAAAATTATGGAACTCTCCCCTATCGAAATAAGGTCGCAAAAATTTTCAAAAAAAATAAAAGGGTATGACGTAACCGAAGTCGATAATTTTCTTGAAATAGTCTCAAAGGATATGGAAAAATTATACGGCGAATATTACGGGCTCAAAGAAGAACTCGTCAAAAAAAATCAGGAGATTGCCGATTACAAAGAAAAAGACAAGTCTATCAGCGAAGCTATTCTTATGGTCCAATCCGTTTCCAACGACATAAAAAAGGCGGCAACAATGGAAGCGGAAGCTATAAAAAAAGGGGCTGTCGCCGAAGCCGAAAACATTATAAGAGACGCAAACAAAAAATATTTAGAAATAACTAAAGATATAGACGACCTGTTAAATAAAAGAATCGTAATGATAAATTCGATAAAAAACCTCCTTCAGACAAATACGGACTTAATAAACAGGGAAGCTGATAAAAACATGGAGGTTTCTTTTCCATCCGAGCGGGTTAAAATCGATATATCCGGCGCCTCAAAAGGCGAAACGGAAACCGTCGTTCCCAAAAACTCCGAAGAAAAAAGCTCGCCTGAAAGCAATTACGATTTAGCCGATTTTTTAAAAAACGGCGCGCAGCCTTCCGAAAGCGATAAGGAAAACGTCGTCGAAAAAAGCGAAGCCCCAGAAGAGAAAGACTTAGAGGAGCTTTTAGGGGATATCAATAAATTTACCCTTTAACCCTGCGCTCAAAAATGTTAAGAATAAAATAATTTGGCTATTGATATTTATTGTGATATACTTATTTTAAGCGGAGCATTACATATAATAGCATATTATATGGTGCGGTGCGCATACCGCATAAATAAAACTTAGATATACAGAGCATAAAAAACATGAAAATATTATTAGTCCAGCCGAATAATACAAGCGTAATAGGACTTAACAACGTATCTTTAATTGAACCTACCGGACTCGAAGCAATAGCCGGAAGCCTTCTAAGGGACGACCATACGGTAAAAATAGCCGACTTAAGAGCTATAGATTGCGACCCGGATACATATTTAGAAAATTCAATAAAAGAATTCAAACCGGAGGCGGTAGGTTTTTCCTGCTCTTTTACTCCCGACGTATATAGAACCATCGAACTTGCAAAAAAAGTAAAAAATGAATTCGGGGTACGTTATGTTTTTGTGGGTGGACATCATGTTTCCGTATATTCTTTCGACTTTAATGTTAAAGAGATAGACGCAGTCGTCGTAGGGGAAGGAGAATACACCATTAGGGAACTTGTAAACGCCTTTTCCTCTAATTTACCTCTGTCTAATGTAAAAGGCATAATATATAATGAAAACGGAAACCAGATAAAAAACCAGCCGAGGATTTTGCTTAAAAATATAAACGACCTTCCTTTCTTTGCAAGGCATCTTACTGAAGAATTTAGAAAAAAATATTACCTCGGTATAAGGACGTCGCTTGCATGTTTAGAAACCGCAAGAGGATGTCCGTTTAAATGCGATTTTTGCAGCGTCTGGAATTTTTACGAAGGCTCTTACAGGTCTAAATCTCCAGAAAGAGTCATCGCAGAACTTAAAGAAATCAAAGAAGATTACGTTCTGATTACCGACGACAATTTCTTCAGCGACGTAAAAAGGGCAAAAAAAATAGGGGAACTCTTAAAAAAAGAAAAAATATATAAACTATATACAATCCAGGCCAGAAGCGATACTATAGTAAAACACCCGGAACTAATTTCACAGTGGAAAGAGCTTGGTCTGTCAAACATTTTTATAGGATTCGAAAGCGTTGACGACGAAAAACTTAATACCATTAATAAAAGCAATTCATCTTTAAATAACGAGAAAGCTTATTATATAGCGAAAAAAAATAATGTCGCCGTTACCGCGTCTTTTATAGTATCGCCCGATTTTACAAAATTGGATTTTAAGAAATTAATAGATTTCGTGAAAAGGCTTAAAATAAGCGTTCCGGTATTTTCCGTACTTACGCCCCTTCCCGGAACAAAACTTTATAACGAACTGAAAGATAAATTAACTGTTAAAAATTATACGTATTACGATTTATTTCATCCGGTATTGGAAACATTTTTATCCAAGAACGATTTTTTTAGGGAATTTTCCAATCTTTACAGGACTTCTTATAAAAGCCTAAATTTGAGGGCAAACGATATTTTATTCGTAATAAGATATATGCTGTCGGGAAAAATGCCCTTGAATCATATGTTTAAGCTTAAAAAGTCTATGCGGTGTATTTCAACCCCTGAAACATACATAAATTCTTTACTTTTAGAGAGCAAAAATTAATTATTGCAAAATTAATTTTCAAATATTATAATATT
>JAJZLA010000011.1 GCA_021803845.1 bacterium
AAGGAACGAAAACAAAATATGACCGGTATATTCCGATTTCTGAACCGTTAAAAGCGGTTTTAAGCGGTATCGAAAAGAATCAGGATAGTTTGTATGTCTTTAATAGAAACGGAGCAAAATTGACCGATTTTAAGCGTTCTTTTCATACCGCCTGTAAAAAGTCAGGACTAAAAGATTTGCATATCCACGATTTAAGACACGTCTTTGCAAGCAAGATGGTAATGGGCGGAACATCGTTATATATTACCGGCGAACTCTTAGGACACAGAACGACGCAGATGACAAAAAGGTATAGTCATTTAGTGCCGGAGACCTTGAAGAAGGCAGTTGATGATGTGTGGAAGAAAAAAGATGATAATGAGTACTAAATAATTATAACTTTTAAATGAAAGTTATTTACAAGCACAGCGTAATCCGTAATGCATTATCAATAATATTCATATCTGTGCCTGCGCAGCTACCAATAACGCTATCTATTTCCCGTTCTAACACGGTTGCTATATTGTCGGCAACGATAACGGAATCGTTCAACAATCCCATCCGCTGACCAAGAGAACTATTTTTAAGAACTGGTACTCTCGTTGGGCCTTTTCTATTAAAATTAGAGGTTATTAGCACAATTATTTTTTGACTTAGCCCTGTATTTAAAGCATTTGCCTGAACTACAAGAGCAGGTCTCTTTTTGTAGGTTTTTAAATTAGAGTTAGGAAAACGAACTAAAACAACATCCCCGCGACTACAAGCAGTCATATGCTTCCATCCCTAGCGCATTCCAATCTTCCTCGAAAGTATGCAGACGCATGCGTGTTTCTAATGCCTCTTCTGTAGACCAACCAATATCTTCGATTAATAAAGGCTCAATTAAAGATGAAAATGATAAATTTGAGGTATTCCTCATTGGCTGAGGTAATAACATAGAAGTCAATTGCATAGATGACATTTGTATAGAAAAAGCGTCAAATATATAGGGCATATTAAAAAGTTTATACCAATTTAGAGCTTGTTCTGTTTTGATTGCAGTATTTTTTATAAATGGCCATTGCATAGAAAAAGCGTAAAGTGAGGAAGCTGACATATTGAGGGTTTCATTCTTATTATAAGCTTGTTTTGTTTTGATTGCAGTATTTCTAACTGAACGTTTATATTCAATAAAATTTACTACATTACTTTTAATATCAGTTTTATTTGACTGCTCCTCTATTATTATATATTTCCCATAAGATTCTTGTACATTATTATAGGGAATACTTAGACTTGTTTCTGTTTGCATAGTCATTTTATATCTCCTTTTTTTGTAATTTCTATCCCTAAATCTACCAGTTCCTTAAAAACAGATTTAATCTTATTATGAGGTAAGTCTCCGGTAGGTTGAGGGTTTGTATTAATATCTATTTCTAACTTACATTCGCTTTGCAATAATTTTTCTGCCGGTGATACCGATAACATTTGTCCTGAGAGCGCAAACTCAAAGCCTTGCATTATTACAACTGACCACTTTGAAAGCCTGTTAATTTTAAGATATTCAAGACCGTGAAGTTTAGAAAAACGAGGGCGGTTAATTTGATAAAGAAAGTCTGACGATGTTTCATCGTCTATTTGAATAGATTTCAAGTACTTGGCAATATACATATTTCCAACAGCAATGTCTGCAACAGGACGTATAAGTCCGGCACCAAAAGCAAGTCTATTAATTGGCGGAGCAAGAGTAAGCCAGTTTTCTATGTTTAGTGAAAATTTTTTAACAACTTCATCTAAGTAACCAATATTAGGTAAACCATTATCATAGGACAACTGTGGATTAGGTGTATATAACCAATCAATTCGATATAGTTGCGACAATTGAGGCTGTATACTTAATTGCATTAGTCCATTCTCAAAAGGGCCAATATCACTATAGAAGGGACGGGTTATCCTTTGCGTAGGCTGACCTGATATGACAGATTCCCACCATTTTTCCGGAGTTTCAGGATTTGCTTTAGTAAAAGCTGTTAAACGTATGTTTTCTGTTAGCCATTCGCTTTGCTGATGCACGGATAAGAGTGAATCTTTTTTCTTTTTTATAACTGATTTCTTCATTATTTCATTCTCCGCTTATATATTAAATAATAAAAAAAACATTAAATTCTGTCAAGCTTTTATATTGATATCATGTCAAGGCAAAATAGAAATGTCCACTTCTTAGCAATTGATAACTGCAATCTTTTAGCTAAAATTAAAATTAATACATCATAGTTAAATTCTCTAAAATTTTTAAAAATTAAAAATCCTTATATTTTCTAAAATTACTCGCCAAATCAGAAAATGAATCCGGCTTATATTTATTAAAACCTTCCTCGTCAACAAAAATATAATCGAAAACTACTTTATGCTGAGAAATATTTATATCTTCGCACCATTGCTTTAGGCGTGCCATTTTTAACGGAGTATCGAGGTCTTCAAGTCCTTTGGTTTCTACAATATAAATATGCTTCTCATCAGTTTTTACAATAAAATCGGGGTAATAATCAGAAATATTCCCGTTTGCATTAACATAATCTATTTTGAAATGCACCGCCAAATAATTTTTTACATAAGAAACGATATCAGGACATCTTTCTAAAAATGAAGCAAAAAGCAGTTCGAGATGGCTGTCGCCTATAATTTTATTAAAAAGACTCTTTTGCGGATCTATGGAGTTCTGGTATTTAACGACAAACGGTCTTGTTTGCCTTAGTTTTATATAATCCCTGATTTCCGCACTGCCCTTGTCTAAAATTGTTAAATCGTTTATCTTTTTAATAAAAGTCTGGACTATTGTTTTTGTTGCTTCAAGTTCCGAAAGGTTTCTTAATGTGTTTAAATCTTCAATTTCTACCTGCCTGTCGAACAGATATCTTGAAATAAATTCTTTTACCTTCCCATATAGAACGTCATATCCGCTTATTAACCTCAGCTCATGCATAATGACCTTGGTAAAATAGCCTATAGCATTTCTATAATCGACAATTAAATCAGAACTAAGCATTATGGTATGGTTTATTTTATCGGAGGTAATTTCTTTAAAAACTATTTCCCGTTTTTCTTCTTCGCTGAATTGCTTGTATTCAATCCGTTTATTTCCGAAAATAGACGGATTTAAGTCTTCTAATTGCTTATATTCCCTGTAAATTCTTGGAGACAGAACTGGTATTTCTATATTAAGCTTATCTATATCTTTTTTTACATTGTCATTATCCACTTCTATAATTATCGGAGCCTTTGCTCCCGTGCCGTAACCCATCGGTTTTCGCTCGAGCTCAACCCCTTCGGTCTGTATGGATTCTACAAATTCCATAAATGCATCGGTTCCAACGACGCTCACATATTCCGTAGCATCTGTACCGGGATACATCCTTCTTAAACCTCTTCCTAATGTCTGTTCCGGCAGAATATTGCTTTTTGCAGCATAGGCACGAAGCCCTACTATAGTGGTGACATTGCGGACATCCCAGCCTTCTTTTAAAACAAGGACGGAAACTATGACTTTATAAGGGCTTTCGAAGCTATCTATTTCGTTTGCAGCATTTCTCAATCTATCTAGTTCTTCTTTGCTCTTTCCTGTGTCATGTTCGGCAATTTCACCGTTATTTTTAGTGTGTATTACTAAAACAGCACCTTTAAGGTCTGAATACCTGTTTTCAAGATAGTCGGCAACATCGTCGCAGTTTATTGTGTCATCCGTCATAATGAAAAGAATGGCTTTTTTGCCGAGCTTTTCATGTTCTATATATGCTTTGCGCCATTCTTCTATTCCCAAGGCTATATAATCTGAATATTTTTCGGTATATTTTGAACTTTTCTTTTCGGAAAGTTTTGCCCGACTTGCTGAATCAGGTAAAACAGGATGCTTTACGACATCCTGGTAAATAGCTTCCACCAGCGGATAGTCAACTACGGTTTGTACGAAAATAGCCCCGTTATTGTGCTTAGGCGTTGCCGTAACATCCATCTGCAATGAAAGGAAATGTCCTTTTTGTTTTAAACGGTTATGGATATCTTCTATCGATTTAAACCATGCAAGACGGCTGTCGTGAATATGATGGGCTTCATCGTTAATTACTATTAATTCGTCAATTTCCCTGACTATAATTCCTAAATCCACTTTTGAATCGTTCGTTTTGCCTACGGGTCTTTTTCCAAGAAAATAGTCGTCGAGGTTTTCATCATTAAAGCTCGGGTCGGTATCGTTTCCGCTATATACTCTATGAATATTAGTCAAGAAAATATTTCCGGTTTTGCGAACGACAGAAACGTTATCCTGAATATGAAGCGTAAGTTGAAAATCATCCTGCCAGTTTTGACCTCCAAAACCGTTATTCGGCAAAAGGGGGTCGTTCCAGAATATTTTTAATCCGTCAAAATCGGCGCGCAGCCTATCTAAGACTATTATATTTGGGGCAATTATAAGAAAGTTGGTCGATAGTTTAGAGTCTTCTTCATATAGCTTGTGGAAATAGCACCAAGTAACTATAAGGCTCATTACTTTAGTTTTGCCGCTTCCGGTAGCCATTTTTATAACTAATCTAAGCCAATCTTCATCAAACATTCCGGTAGAAACCGCTTTCGAAGAATCATATTTTAAAAGGTCGTATTTATCTTTAACTTTTGCAACTTCGTATAAATAAATAATGGTTTCTATAGCTTCTCTTTGGGCAAAGTAATATTTAAACTCGGCCGTATCGTCGCCTGATTTTTCTATAATATGCGCTGTATTAAACCACCATTCTAATAACGACTTTGAAGTTGCACTTGCACCGGCATAGAGGTCATCCCGCCAGTCTTTAACTTCTTTTCTAATTTTAGAAACAAGCGGCGGCAAGAGCTTCTCGTAGCTTGTTTCCCTTAAAGACTCATCGGCAGGAAACCATCTGTATTCAGGATATAGGACGTCATACGGAGATTTTGGAAAATTAGGATGGATTGCCATTTTTTATTCCTTTATAAATCTATTTCGGTTATATAATTCAGACGGAAACCTCGAATACCTTCATAGTATCGTTTCCAAATATATCGACAACTTTGACTGCAATCTTATGCCTCCCATTATTACAGTCGTGATAAGGCGTTATAAGTTCTAATGACCTGTTTTTCTTAGTCCTAAAAGACTGCCATTCGTTTTCGAAGATATAATCGCCCGTCCATTTTTCTTCAATTTTACCTGTATCGAAGTTTTTAACTTTTATAATTTCACGCCGAGATTCAAAATTGAAATCGACGCTCCAGTAATCAATCCAGTCAGTCCAATTCTCAGTAAGTATTTCTTTAGTTATAATGCCGTCTTTATCCTTATTTACCTTAATAATCCTGCCGTTTTCGACAACAATTTTACTTTTGCCGTTTGAAAGCGAGGATGCCGCATTATCTACCGTATCCTGAGAATAATGGACTGAAAAATCTGTTAATTCAATAGCTATCTGATTATTTTTTACGTGCGGTTTTACTTCTATGTAATTTACATCGTAAAATATAACCTGATTTTTCTCTATTGCCCTTTTATCGAAAACATCTCTGGGTATATATTTAAGCGCTAAATCAATTCCTTTAGCCCTTGCTTCTTCTTGAATACGCGGAAATAACCCCATTTCAAATTCAAAGGCAAGGATATCTATGCGCGAAATTCTCTTTTCCTGACACTCAAGTATGACTTCTTCGACGAAAAGGCGTGTTACCGGAAGATTTATCGGTCCGACCGTAACAAATCTACCTGCCTTTTTGCCCTGAAAACATTTAAAGTTTTCAACCGTTTCCGATTTATAGGCCTTAAGTATAAGCAATACAAAATCTTTTTCTTTTTGCTCTAGCTGTTTTTGGCGTTCTTCCTCACGAAGGTTCATATTAACGCCGATGTAATGCGCTCTTTCATATTTGCCGATATTTAATATTTCAAAAGCGCGAAAATCTTTTCCGCCAGCTTTTAGTTCCCGTTGAACCTGAATCATTCTTTTACGGGTTGTGTGTATCGCAAACTTGCCGAGGTCGGAACCTATCCATTTTCGACCAAGTTTTTCGGCCACAGCAAGAGTGGTGCCAGAGCCGCAGAAGAAGTCGGCAACGATGTCGTTTTCGTTGGAACTAACTTTTATTATTCGATCAAGAAGGGCTTCCGGCTTTTGAGTAGGATAATCAACCCGCTCATCAGCCATTGGGTTAACTATTGGTATATCCACCCAAACATTTTGAACCATTTGCCCTGAATAATTATCTTCATATATTTTTCGATAAATACGTGCGTTAATATCTTTAGGCATAACTAGTTCATTATTTTTATACATTGTTTCCATTCGCTCCTTAGAATAAAGCCAGCCCGTTTTTGGCGGTTGTATGCCATGAAATTCATAGCGCAAATTAGGCCGATTTAAAGGATTTACTAAGGGGGATTTCATGAATTTCCGTCCATCCCCATCATCAAATGTAAACCTTTCCTTTATGTACTTTTTTGTATTTTCATCATCTTTCGAATAGATTGGGTTGAATATATGCTCCTCACCCTTGGCATAAAAAAGCAGAGTGTCGTTTGTAATACCGAATTGGTCAGCTGACCATGCCTGAGCCTGCTTCCTTCGCCAAATTATTTCGTTGACGAAATTTGCTTCCCCAAAAACCTCATTCATGACTAATCTTAGTAGACTATTAACTCTGTAATCGCAATGTACATAAATACTTCCGTCTTCCGCCAATAAATCACGCATTAAAACAAGTCTTTCGTAAATCATGGCTATAAAGCTATCCGCCCCTTTACCCCAAGTATCTCGATATGCGAGTTCTTCCAAAACGCTCGGCTTTTTGGTAAATGTTTCTTCTCCTATTTCTATATCCATTGAAAAATCGGCGCCGACATCAAATGGCGGATCAATATAAATCAATTTTATTCCGCCGGCTTGTTCAATTTCATCTCGCATAGGACCGTTTTTCAAACTTGAAAGAATAAGCTTGTTATCACCCCATATAAGCTTATTCGTCCAGCCGGATTTTTGGCGTCCGCGTTCGTCAAACAGGAATAATTGAGATTTGGTATCTTCAGGCTTTTCAGGGCGGGGTTCATCAATCTGCTCTATAACCTGAAACGGCAGAACTATATTTGCAACTTCAGCAGTTTTTCCATTCCAGACAAGTTCTACTTCGCGCTTATCATCAAAGAGTAAAAAGCGGTATTTATCGGGAAGAGGTTTATCTTTTTCTATTAGTTGTAATATTTCACGTTTTTCAGATTCGGTCAGTTTCATTTATTCTTACCCCAAAAAAGTATCTATTATATATTAAATTCTTTAGTCAATTATATATTATTTCTGAAGTTTCTGATAATGATGCACTCCTAAAACAAACTTATTCCCTTGCTATTTACAAATTTTTTAAATTCATCTTCGTTTTGTAATAATTGTTGGTAAATAAATTTAGAAATTATAAAAGCACGCTTTATAATTACTTTTAGCTTCTCTTCATAAGAATCTTTTTTTACAATGTTCTCTAAATGAAAGTGAACGCTTTGGCCTCTTAAAGTATAAATCTCTTTTATTTGGCTCTCAGAGTATTCTTTAGGAAATTTAAAATAATTCAAAATTTTTAGACAACCTTCAGCGAATTTATTTTTTTCTCTTGCATTTACCAGAGCTTCTATAGATTTAGTCAATTGTAATATTGCATCTAATCCGTCATGGCATTGTAGAGCAAATTGAAAAGCATTAAACCCATGCCTCAAACGAAAATAATTTACATTTTTTATATTGCTGTCGCTATATATATTTTGAAGGTTTCTATATACCTTATCTATCAGTTTTATGTGCATGCCCCTTAATTCTAAAAAATTCCCGTATTCATATCGCCTATATTCAGGAAGAGTACCTGAATTTCTTATATTATAAAGATTCCCGTCGTTATTGCCGCCTATAAATATTGCCATTTCATATTGAGGAATACCTAAAGCAATAATTATAGAATTTAAAAAATAATCAAGTTTCAGACGTAAATTTTCATCCTCTGCGTTAAGAATATTAGGCTCGTCCTACGGTTTAGCAATAAAAAGAAAAACACTACTCGATATAAGATTATCATACATAAACGAACCTCTGGTTTCTTTAAAATAATCCAATGGTAAATCTTCTATTTGTTGAGGAATTTTATTGCAAATAGAAAAATCGCCTATATCAAGATTTTTATTAACCTTTAAATTTGTGCCTTTTAGGGCATAAAAAGCAAATTTATATCCTTTTTCCATTTTTAGTTCTTTTTGAAATATCATTTTATTTCCGGCTTCTATAACATGCTGTCGTTCACAGAGATACTTGTCGTTTCATTTTATTTATATTGTATTAAAAAGTCAAATTAAGATAAGATATATTGTAGATGAGCATTACTTATCTGTTATATTAAAATAAAGAAACTTATTTTGATTAATCAGCATAGAAAGATATTTAATCTATTTCCCGCCAAGATAAACCTTCGTTACATAATCCCTGTTATGCCCCAGTTCATTGGAAACGGCTATCTTAGAATCTTTTTCGGAATACCCGTTTGAAACCAGTTCCGCATACCTTTCCTGTGCAACGGAATGTCTTACGGCGTGCATATTGAAGCCGGCATTTTTAATGGAGTTACCCAGATGGTTCATTTCCTGTTTTAAGTTCCTGCGGGTATCGTAGTTGCAGTTAATCGCAAATTTACGAAGTTCCGCAAGTTCTTTAAGTTTCTCAGAAGAAAGTTTTATTTCTCTGGGTCTGCCGTTTTTGCACCAAGAGCCTTTTAATTCAAGAGTGCCGTTTTTTACTATTTCATAACCTTTTGAAAGCGCAAGTCCGGCGTGGACGCTTTCCTCTTTCCTTAAGCCCGCTATACTTGCAATTTTCAACTGAACGTAAACGTTGGCGTCTTTTTCTTTAAAATACCGGAGCTTTTGGTTTATATCCACTCCTTTGGCGTTTAGACTTTTGTCCTTATACTCCATTTCTCTTTTAAGTCCAAGTTCTCCGTTGGAAATGTTAATATTAGTTCTGCTTTTTTCATGTAAAAAAGACCTTAAGGAAGAAACGTAGTTGATAATAGTGGCGTCCTTTAGTCCCTGAGCCTTATAATAATTTACCATTTTTTCAATATCGGAATTACTCCATTTGCCGATGTCGGCTTTCCTGTTAGCGGTTACGCCTATATCGTAATGCCTGGCATCATGAGCTATGCGGCACATATCCTGCCTTATGTCATGGTCTGATTTATTCGAAACGATAGACAGCGGGGCGTCCATTTTGTGGAAATGCTCTATCTCTTTTAATTCCCGATTTATTTTGTATTCTATTTTCGTCATTTTAATATCCTCCGTAAAAATATTTATTTTTATTTAGACAAACTTTTGCCATTGGCATTTAATCCTGCCTATATTCTATAATGCCATAAAACACCCAGCTACGGTTTAAGGTCGAAAATGTCTTTTCGTATGGCTTTTTAACTGGAAAGACAATACCAGCTCTAAGGAGAAAATCTTTTGAGGATAAGCCAATAATCCCTATATATTTTTTAATGTTATTTTCCGGATTTATAGACCCGGCAAGTCTTAAGTAAGAGAGGTTTTTTAGAGTTAAACCTTTAAGAAAGTGAAAAACTGTGCAGGATTTCGGCCTGAGTTAGAAAGGATATTTACTTTTAGAATTGACCCGGATTTTTTTTCCGAGCAGGAATAGTTTTTTAAAATCTTTAATCGCGCCGGTATTTTCATCGTTTATAAATAAACTTAAAAATCACCGGTGAAATAAAAATCTTACAAAATCTAAAGTAAATATTTGCGAATTTAATAATCCGTTCGTTTCGGATTGGAAAGTTTTTAATCTTCTTTCGAAGATAGGTAAGTTTTAATCTCTTGCGAAGATAATAGGTTTCTTTAAAAGCGCCGCCAATTAAAGCGCGAAACCTAAAAAGAATTGACTAAACATTTTATATTTTAATTATACCGCAATTTTATAAAAATAGTAATCACTTTTCATGAAATCATTTTTTTCAAGCGTTTCCCACGCCTTCTTCAGTTTGTAAAAACACAAACTGAAGAAGGCTTATAGAGGTTTGTTTCTTGCTTCGTTTGATTTTGCTTTCCAAACCGGCAAGCGGTTTGAAAAGCAAGCCTTTCGGCAAAATCAAACTCCGGCGAAACAAACATAAAAAGCATCGTATCGGGCTTCCGCCCGAACCTGACAAGCGTATGCACGCTTGACCGCAGGGGGTGGATAAAAACTTTAATTTTACATCCTGCCGCATAAACGGCATATTTTTCTGATGAAAAAGATATACTTTTTAATACATACAGGAAAATATATGTTTATTTTATATAGTTGGTAGCATAACGCGCTTTATTTTGCTTTAATATATTTTTCTTGTTGCTCCAATAAATGAAATTTGTTTATTTTATAATATTTTAAACCCAGACTACGGAAAAATCCAGACGCGAGTATGAAAATAAATAAATCAGATATTTTTTTTTAAAATCGACCCGCAAATGATAAATTTTTATTATTTTTTTATACGTTCCTGCCGGTTAACTTCCGAAAATAATCTATAATATGTATAATGTTATGGTATAATTTAATAAATTGGAGGGCAGGAAAAAAGGGGTTGATAGCGGGTGCGGTTTAAAAGTTTAAAGAAGTAATATACTTAATTAATCTATTGCCAAAACAGATTCAGCAATATAGGAATTTATATTTTATTATAGCAAACTATTAACATGATTACATTAATATCTAAGGGTCCCTTCAACCTGTAGCTTTCATTGAAAGTTATGGCAAATTTTTCTCCAGAATCCATCACTAAAACATGAATTTTGCGTGAAGCTGTACGTATTGGTGAAAAGCCGATAGTCTTGGAAGCTAAACAGATAAAGAAAACTTCTTCGCTAATAAAAATATTAACAGCACCTGACAACACCGGCAACAACGAGGAAATTAAAGAAATTGCCGAATGGATGCTTTTTACTGTTACTCCGATATAATTAATAACGGTAGAAAATAAATAAATCAGATATTTTTCTTTTAATCCAGAGCAACGTTATTTAGAAAATGGAACTGCACAAAAGATTGAACACTACCGGAAAAATTAGAATTAGAATAAGATAATTATGCCTCCTTATAAGTCAATTCTATCTTTCAAATATACTCATAAAGAGGCATTTAAACAAAATCAATTTTACGTGGCTTTATTTAAAATCTGTCTGATATAACATTAACTTTTTTTTACATAAAATTGAAATTTTCCGCCTTGCTCGGCAGATTCCATAAGTTCATTGCCAGTTCTTTTACACCATGCCGCCATATCGTTTTTTGTACCGGGGTCGGTTGATATAATTTCTAATATCTGGCCCGAACTTAAGCCGTCCATTTCTTTTTTTGTCTTAACAATCGGCAATGGGCAGGATAATCCTGAAGCGTCTAAAGTTTTTGAAATGTTTAACTGCATATAGGTCACCTCCTTTTTATTAAAATTTCTATTCAATAAATTTTAAAAAGCTAAATGTATATCGGAATTAATAGCATCTTCCATATACGTTGCAGCGCCGCCGTATTCTAAGCCGTTTATAAAATCTTCTTTTTTATACCCAAACAGATCGATCGCCATCTGGCAGGCAATTAGCCTGACCCCTGACTCCTGGCATATTGCAATAAGTTCAGAAATAGTTGCAAGTCCATTTTTTTTGATCATGGATTTCATCATAGATGTTGCCATGGCGGTCATTCCAGGAAATGCCTGAACAATACTCGGTATCGGTATCGGCATAGGCATTGCGGGATTACCTAAAGGACTGACTTTAAGTAACGAATCAACATCTTTTCTAAGGATATTTAAACCGTAAAACGAGAAATAAATTGTCGTTGAAATATCAAGCGTTGCGGCAACGGAAGCAAGGATAAGCGGCGGATAAGCCATATCTAAGGTTCCATGAATAGAAATAATCGACATCTTTTTCATAACAGTTTCCTCCATAATTTTAATTTTATACGCGTTTTTTAATGCAGTTAACAATATCTACAAACCGGTCGAGAAGGTTGCGAATTAAATCGTAAATAGAAATGTCTTTATAATAGGAGGATTTATATATAAATTTTGCGTACAGAGCCTCCCTGATCATTCCCTGGAATAATAGACACATAGATTTAACATCGGATTCGGTCAGCTTACCCGTTATTACTTCATCTTTAAGCCAATCCGCTATTAGGTCCATAAAGGGCTTCCACCTGTTTTCGAAAAAATTTACTATTGCTTTATTTCCTTCTAATCCGCTATACAATTCCATTCTCAAATAGTCCTGTTCCTTTTCGATGCTTTTCACATATAAAAGGGTCATTCTTCTTAAAATACTTCCGTAATCATCGAATTCTTCCAATACTACTGCGATATAATCTTCCCTTTTGCACGAAATTTCGTTCAAAACGGCATCGTAAAGAGATTCTTTTGAAGAGAAATAACGATACAAAATAGCAGGGCTTACCCCTATTGCATCGACAATTTGGTCAACGGTAACGCCATAGAAACCCTTTTGGGCGAATAACCCTTTAGCAACGTAAATAATCTCTTTTTTCCTATCTTCACCTTTAAGTCTTTTTTTAACTTTATTTTTATCAATTGAGCTTTTTAACTTCATTAAATATCCTCTTCATTAAATATCCTTAAAGTATAAAAATACTGGTTAATTAGCCGAGTTTACGAATGATAATTTTATATTCCTGATTTTTACAATCAGTTTCTACAAGCTCATTTTTTGTAAACTTGCAAAAAGCTTTTATATCGTTTATTGCATTTGGATCAAAAGTTAAAATGCATATTCTGTCCCCTGGCATTAAGGTTTTTAACAACCTTTTGGCATCTATAATTAACGCGGGAAAATTACATCTTCCTCTGAAATCAAGAATTTTCTCTTCCATAACGCCCCTTAAAAAATGAAATTTAAATTAAATCTATTAAGTTAGCTAACGTTCACTTATTATAATATCATAAAAAAAATTCATGTCAAGCAAAAATTAAACAACCTGCAATTTTGCCCTCTTATCTCATTTATCATTTTATCTATAAAGTCTGTATTAAGAGCTTGCGGCAAAATCAAACTACGGCGAAACAAACATAAAAAGCATCGTATCGGGCTTCCGCCCGAACCTGACAAGCGTATGCACGCTTGACCGCAGGGGGTGGATAAAAACTTTAATTTTACATCCTGCCACATAAACGGCATACTTTTATGATGAAAAAGACATGCTTTTTCAATACATACAGAAAAATATATGTTTATATAGTTGGTCGGATAATGCGCTCTATTTTGCAGGTTTTATATATATTTTTTCATGCATTTCTTCGGCTAAAGCTTTTAATGCTATTTTATTTACTTCCTGCTCTGGTTTCCTAAGAATAGCTACGGTAACTTTGCCAGGATATCGTTTAAGTATCTTAACGTGCAAGCCGAGCCTATTTTCTATTACGTTTCGCATGAATAACCAGTGGGTTTGCGAAACGTAAACCAGCTTATTCTGCCCATCAACTTTCTCAACAAAAACGAACAATTCTTGGTCCTGTCCTTCAAATTTAAAACAAGACTTTTGTTTGGGTAAGATATATCTATATCCATCAGGCTCGATATCGGGGTTAGGATTGCCATAATCAAAGACGCTACAATTAGATAATATATAACAATTTTCCGTTTCACCTCCCAGAAAAAGTTTAATATTTGTTTTTTCTATAATTTCCATATAATTTTACCTCCATTTTTCCAGTTTTTTTATTTTTATTATTACTGCCATAACGGTGGAGCCTAAGCGCAACCATTATGGCTTGCTTGAACCTTTCTTATGAAAGGTTCTT
>JAJZLA010000317.1 GCA_021803845.1 bacterium
CGGCTTCTTTTTTGGCAAGAATTGAATTTATATACTGACCGGTCGATTTAGACATACCCATAAAAGTATTGACGTGAAATCTTGCATATGAAGAAACCTTAGCTTTAATGCCGTTTTTTAACGATTCCTCGCCAAGATATGCTCCCCAGTACCAGGCTGAAACAGCAACCCTTGTATCGTAATTTTTCAGGAATATGCCTAACCCGCCGCCGTCTCCGATAAACGCTATCGGCCTGATATAACATTCCTTAAATTTATTTACCTTTACCGTTTCTATTACAGCCTTTTTAATCTCTTTCTTTTCATATGGAATCGGCAGCTGAAGAATATGACAGGAGTCGTAAAGCCTGTCTATGTGTTCGTCCAGCCTGAATATTGCGGAGCCTTTCTTTTTTGTTTCGTAGCATCTTATGCCTTCAAAGGCGCCTAAACCGTAATGAAGCGAATGGCTGTTTACGGAAACTTTTGCATCTTTATAATCTACGAATTTCCCGTCCATCCATACTTTTGAGCCTTCAAATGGACTGCCGTTTTTTTTACCTGCCGTTTTTTTGTCTTTCATGATTTTTCGCTCTTTTAATTTTTATTTTTATTTATATTCTATTGCAGTTAGTTAATAAAACTAATTCAATTCATTTTTTTTATTTTATTACTTAATATATACTATCGTTATCGTTAATAGTATATGAATAACGGCTGTTGGAATTATAAATGCTTTATTATATTATCATTTACGGAAAACGTCCGCAATAGATTTTTTATAATCCGGATATAATACGCCTTTTTCGGTTATTATGGCGGAAACGTATTTATTAGGCGTAACGTCAAAAGCATAGTTAGCCGCTTTTACGTTTTCCGGAGCTATTCTTTTGCCGAATACGGAAACTACCTCGTTAACGTCGCGTTCTTCTATGGGAATTTCGTCGCCGGATTCAAGATTTATATCTATCGTGGAAAGCGGCGCCGCAACATAGAACGGAATATTATTTTCTTTAGCAAGGACGGCAACCTGATAGGTGCCTATTTTATTGGCAACGTCGCCGTTGGAAGCTATCCTGTCCGCACCGACTATAACGGCGTTTATCCCGCCTTTTCTCATTAAAAGACCTGCGGAATTATCGGCTATAAGGGTAACCGGTATTCCGTCTTCCATTAACTCCCAAGTCGTAAGTCTTGCGCCTTGAAGGAATGGTCTCGTTTCGTCGGAAATTACCGATATTTTTTTGTTTTCCGAAACTGCCGCCCTTATAACGCCGAGGGCGGTTCCGTAACCGGCGGTAGCCAACGCTCCTGCGTTGCAGTGGGTAAGAACGCTGTATCCGTCTTTTAAAAGAGCTGCTCCGTACTTTCCCATTTTTTTGTTAATTTCTATATCTTCGTCGTAAATTTTAACGGATTCTTTTCTTATGCGGTCAACTAATGTTTTTAAATCGGCATTGTTACTTTCTTCGTCTAAAACAAGCTTTTTAATCCTGTCAACAGCCCATCCGAGATTTACGGCGGTAGGTCTTGCAGAGAACATAAAATCGGCTATATCGAAAAATTTTTTATTGAAAGATTCGTAGTCTTTTACTTCCTGTGATTCAAGCAAGGATTTTGCTCCGAGATATAAACCGAAAGCGGCGGAAACTCCTATTGCAGGAGCGCCTCTGACTATCATATCTTTTATTGCATCGTAAACTTCTTTATAAGTTTTTAATCCGACGTAAATTACTTCAAGGGGGAGTTTTCTCTGGTCTATCATTTCGACTACGTCGTCGTCTCTCAATTTTAGGGTGTAAAAAGCCATTTTTCAGCCTCCTAATAAAACTTAAATGTTTTATTTATTTTCTTCTATATATTTGCGCAATATCTCGTTAGCTTTTTTAGGATTAGCTTTACCTTTAGTTTTTTTCATGATTTCGCCGACGAAAAAACCGAACAGTTTGTCTTTTCCGCCTTTAAGGTCGGCAAATTCTTTCTGATTTTCGGCTGCTACTTGTTTTACTATATCTTCTATGCCTTTGTCATCCGAAACCTGAGCAAGATTTTTTTCTTTGACTATTTCAGACGCGCTTTTGCCGGATGAAAGCATTTCGGCAAGCACTATTTTACCGGTATTTCTGTTTATACTTCCAGATTCTACTGCCGTTATCAGCTCAAGAAAATTTTTAGCCGATAACGGCATTCTTTCTCCTGATTCTTTTAATTTTAACTCGGAAAGAAGTTCGTTTATGACCCAGTTTGCTAATTTTTTTATATCTATTCTATTTGAGTTTTCTTTAATTAAATCTTCAAAATAATCTGCAATTTCTTTATCCTGAGTGAGCACTTCCGCATCGTATTCGGTAAGTTTATACTCCGAAACATATCTGCGCCTTTTTTCTGCGGGTAGTTCCGTAATCGAATTTTTTACTTCGTTAATAAATTCTTCGGAAAGAACTAACGGCGGCAGATCCGGCTCTTCAAAATACCTGTAATCGTGGGCTTCTTCTTTGCCTCTCATAGACCTTGTAATATTTTCTTTAGAATCGTAAAGCCTTGTTTCCTGAATTACTTTCCCGCCGTTAAGTATCAGGTCAATCTGTCTTTCTATTTCAAATTCGATGGCTTTCTCTACGAATTTGAAAGAATTTACGTTTTTAATTTCCGCTCTTGTGCCGAGTTCAGGGTCTCCTTTACGCCTGACGGAAACGTTAGCATCGCATCTGAAACTTCCCTCTTCCATATTTCCGTCCGAAACTCCAAGATATACGAGTATTTCCCTGAGCGATTTTAAATAAGCGGAAGCTTCTGCCGCTGAACTTAAATCCGGTTCGGAAACTATTTCCACGAGGGGCGTGCCTGCCCTGTTTAAATCAACGTACGACCGGTTTCCTATATGAATTAATTTTCCCGCGTCTTCTTCGATGTGAAGGCGGTTTATCCTTATTCTTTTGTTAATTTTATTTTTTTTAGAAGCGTCTTCGGTTTCAATATCCAAATAGCCGTTGGAAGACACGGGAAAAT
>JAJZLA010000318.1 GCA_021803845.1 bacterium
GAATTTAGTTAAATTTAATGAAATTTACATACAAAAACGCATACAGTTTTTAAGGTAAAATATTATGAGAATTTACAAGCGTGGACAGGTTTTTTGGTGCGAATTTAGGCTTGACAATAAGCATTATCAATATTCTTGCAAGACGAAAGATAAAGAAACCGCCCAAGAAATAGCTTCGGCTATTCATTCGGATATAGTCAGGAACCGTTTTAGTCTGCCTGCGAAAAATACTGGTAAATATACATTAAAAGAAGTTTGGATAGAATATTTTAAAAGTCAATCTACCGCGAAAGAAACTATTAAGCGCTCGGGTATTGCTTCAAAACATTTCATTTTGGCATTTAAGGATAGAAATATTATTGATATTACAACAAGCGATATCAAGACCTACCAACTTCAAAGAAAACTTGAAATTATCGGCTTGCCAAAAAATATCGGCAAAAATGATAGTCAAATATCATACAGAAGCATAAATCTCGAAATAGCCGTATTGTGTAAATTCCGGTCGTGACTGGACACCCATTCCGTTTTTAACTGGACACCCATTCCGGAAATTACTGGACACCGCAATTCAGTAAAAATGTCCGCTATTTTAGGAATGCTTTTACCGGCAAAAACTAATTTTACGCATCGGTTAATCCTTTTTTTATAGTAAACTTTCTCCTTAAACTAATTTTTAAGGAGAAAGGATGAAAAGAAAAAGGAGACTGACCATGCGAACGGTAAAAGAAATCATCAGATTATTTAATTCGGGCTTAAGCAACAGAAAAATAGCCTTATCCTGTAACATCTCCCCCACCACCGTAGCTTTCTACATAAACCGCTTTAAATCCTCCGGCGTAAATTACGACGCATTTATACCCTTAACCGACGAAGAGATTAAAACTTTGTTCCTGCCGGAAGCGCCGAAACCGTTAAGGCCGCTCCCCGATATGGAATATATCCATTCCGAACTTAAACGGAAAGGAGTGACCATTTATTTGTTATGGAAAGAATACATAATTGATAATCCGGACGGCTACCGCTATTCTCAGTTTGCTTATCACTACGGAGAATGGAAAAAGACGTTAAATCCCGTTATGAGATTTAACCATAAAATGGGAGAAAAAGTATTCGTGGATTTTTCAGGACTCAAACCGTCCGTAAAAAATCCGCTTACCGGAGAAATAACCCAAGTAGAACTATTCGTCGGGGTCTTAGGCGCGAGCAACTATACCTTCGCGTATGCCGTCCGCAATCAGACGCTTGAAAACTGGATAGCCTGTCATATTAAAATGTTCGAGTTCTTCGGCGGATGTCCTTCCGCAATAGTTCCCGACAATCTTAAATCCGGAGTAACCAAGCCCAACTATTACGACCCCGAAATCAACCCGGCTTACTTAGATATGTCGTTGCATTACGATACGGTTATACTGCCGGCAAGGCCGTATAAACCTAAAGACAAACCGAAGGCAGAAAACGGCGTGTTAAACGCCCAAAGAAGTATTTTAGCTCCGCTAAGGAATAAAACATTTTTTAGCATAGAAGAGTTGAATATAGCTGTATCTTTGGAATTAAAAGATTACAACGGCAAGCCGATGCAAAAGACATTAAAATCGCGGACGGAAGTTTTTAAGGAAGAAAAGAGCTATTTAAAGCCCCTCCCGGAAAGATACGAACTTTCTTTCTGGAAGAGGGCAAAAGTAGGTATAGATTACCACGTGGATGTTGACGGCACCCACTACAGCGTCCCCTATCAATTAATTTACAGGGACGTGGATATATGCTATAACCACGAATTAATTAAAATATACCACAACTCCAAAATAATTGCCTCCCATAAAAGAAATTTCGTTAAATCTTATTTCGTTACCTCACCCGAACATATGCCGGCCTCCCACAGAGGCATTCTTATAACGCCGGAAAAGATAAGGGAAGAATCGTTAAAAATAGGATCCAATACCGCCCTATTAATAGAAAAAATAATGGAGGACAGAAGGAGCCCCGAATCTTCTTTAAGAATGGCATTGGGCATAATAAGGCTTAATAAACGCTATCCTTCCGCAAGAGTTGAGGCCGCATGCAAAAAAGCCCTTAATTTTAGCTTATACAGATACAGAAACGTAAAGAATATTTTAGATAAAAATCTCGAGAACGATTTTATAGAACAAAAAATAGAAAATAAAATAGCGCACGAAAATATCCGCGGCGCTAAATATTATGCGGAGGAAATATGCTGAAAGAAAAACTTTTATCTTTAAAACTCTACGGAATGGCAAAATCGGTAGAAGAACAAAACACGGAACTTTATTCCGGACTGACCTTTGAAGACCGCCTTAATCTTCTTTTGGACAAAGAAATAGCCTTCAGGCAGGATAAACAGCTTAGAATGCTTCTTTTAAAAGCGAAATTAAAATACTCAAGCGCCTGTATCGAAGAAACCGACTTTAAAGCCCAGAGGGGACTCAGTAAATCTCAGCTCATAGAGCTGTCTTTAGGCGACTGGATTAAGAAAAACAGGAATATTATTATAACAGGACCTACCGGCGCAGGAAAGACCTATCTCGCCTGCGCCTTGGGCAACTCCGCCTGCAGGGGCGGCGTGTCTTCTTTGTATATAAGGCTGCCGAGATTACTCTCGGAGATGAAAGTATCGAGAGCCGACGGAAGTTATATTAAACTTCTTAATAAATTATCCAAAGTAAAACTCCTCATAATAGACGACTGGGGCATCGATTTATTGGACGAAATGCAAAGAAGGGATATTCTTGAAATCTTCGAGGACAGGCACCAGCTGCGCTCCACTATCATAACCGCCCAGGTGCCGGTGGATAAATGGCACGAGGTGATAGGCGAGCCTACCATCGCGGATGCCATATTGGACAGGATAGTGCATAACGCGTACCAGATAAAGCTAACCGGCGAATCTATGAGGAAGAATATGTCAGGGAAATTTTCACAAGCTTTTTTTGCAGG
>JAJZLA010000319.1 GCA_021803845.1 bacterium
AGACTGCGTGGTTAATTTTGCTGCGGAATCCCATGTTGACAGGTCTATCGCCGACCCCGGAATTTTCATTAAAACAAATGTGGAAGGAACCCTTAACCTGTTGGAATTATCCCTAAAACATAATGCCGGGAAATTTCTTCAGATTTCTACCGACGAAGTTTACGGTTCGTTGGGCGCTTCCGGAAAATTCAGCGAAGAAACCCCATTATCGCCGCGCAGTCCTTATTCCGCTTCGAAAGCCGCGGCGGATATGCTTGCAATGTCGTTTTTTCATACTTATAATATGCCTGTTTTAATATCGAGATGTTCAAATAATTACGGACCTTACCAGTTTCCGGAAAAATTGGTTCCTTTAGTTATAATCAATGCATTAAATAATAAAGATATACCTTTATACGGGGACGGAAAAAACGTAAGAGACTGGATACACGTGTCCGACCACGTTAAGGGCATTTGTTCGGTTTTAGAGAAAGGTAAAATAGGAGAAGTTTATAATATAGGAGGCGACTCAGAAGCGGAAAATATCGATATAATTATATACATATTAGATAAGCTTAACAAGCCGCATTCATTGATTAAATACGTTAAAGACAGGCAGGGGCATGACAGAAGATATGCTATGGACTTTTCTAAAATTACCGCCGAAACGGGATTTTTACCCGAATATAATATAGAAAAAGGCATGGATTCCACGATAAACTGGTATATAAAAAACGAAAGCTGGTGGCAGGAAATATTATCCGGAGATTATAAAGAATATTATAAAAAAATGTATGAAAACAGATGAGGTTTTATAATGTTGAAGATTGCTCTTATCGGTTCGACGGGTATGCTCGGCATAGACGTAAATTCCGCCCTTAAAGGGGTAAATTTTCTTATCAAGAATTATAATTCCAATAACTTAGATATAGCCGACCCCCAAGCGGTCAACGCGTCCGTTAACGGTTTTAAGCCGGATTATATCATTAACTGCGCCGCATATACTAACGTGGACGGAGCGGAAGCGGAGAAAGAAAAAGCCGACGCCGTTAATAATATAGGGGTGCAAAATTTAGCCGAAGCGGCATTGAATACAGGTTCGAGAATTATACATATAAGTACCGATTACGTGTTTGACGGATCGAAAAGGACGCCCTATACGGAAGACGATGAGCCTAACCCGATAAACGAATACGGTTTGTCAAAACTAAGAGGGGAAGAAGCTTTAAAAAATTCAGGGGCAAGTTATATAATATTAAGGACGTCATGGCTATACGGCAAAAACGGTAAAAATTTCGTGAACACTATTTTGAAATTGGCAGACAGCCGGAAAAAAATAGAGGTCGTGGACGACCAGTTCGGCAGTCCTACATATACAAAAGATGTGGCTTACGCCATATCCGAAATAATTATCAAAGACAATTCCAAAAACGAAATTTATCATTTAACTAACGAGGGATATACTTCCTGGTATAAATTTGCCGTAGAAATAATGAATGTTTTTAAAAGAACGAATTGCGAAATCATACCGGTATCTTCGGATAAATCGGTAAGGCCCGCCAAAAGGCCTGTTTACAGCGTCATGGATAATTCCAAAATTAAAGAAGATTATAACATAGAACTGAGACCGTGGAAAGATGCGCTTAAAAAATACTGTAACGATATAGGATATTTTATCATTTGAAAAAATTAAATTAAGATATATAATTATAATATCTAATATTAGATGCCTAAAAATTGTTTAATTTATAATTTTAAGATGGAGGCCGTATGAAAAAGTTTATTTTAACGGTTTTTATTTTTTTAACCGCTTCTTTTGCGGTTAGTCTTTCAATTTTAACTATGGCAAATGCAAAGATGATGCCCAAAAAGCCGATGGCGTCTAAAAATGCAAAATTAATAGCCCAGGGCAAAAAGCTGTTCTATTCTAAAGATATCGGAACCAATGGTTTTTCATGCGCTACCTGCCATGTTTACAGCGCGGGAACGTATATAAATTTACACGGAAGAGGAATGGTTATCAGGCCTATTAAAAATGCGGCAAAAAAAATGGCGGAATTCGACAAAATGCACCATATGCATATGACTGTTAAAATGAAAGATAAAATGTGCGTTAAATTTGCCCTCAGAGGGCATTTATCTAAAAGCGGCCTGGAGGCATTAACCGCATACGTGGATTCTTTGAAATAAAAAGTTTCGGAGACTTTAAATTATATTAAAGCGCTTTCGTTGAGAAGAGGAAGCGCTTTGTTTTTTATAAATCTAATTATTTAAAATTTAATGAACAAATCTTTTTTCGCTAAAATAAGAAGCAGGTTCCTTACCGGATTAACTATTATAATTCCGGGAGCCATAACTATTTTTATAATAGTGTGGCTTTTAAGGGAAGTTAACAGGATTTTTAACCCCTTCTCTATTTTTATAAAAAAATATATCCATATCTATATACCCGATATCGGTTTAATGCTTTTATTCATCTTAATTCTTGCTTCCGGTTTTCTAATTACCAACTGGCTCGGTAGAGCCGTTATAAATTTGTACGAAAACGTTATGCTGAAAATCCCGGTGGTAAATTTGCTCTATAAATCCACTAAGCAATGGGTGGATATATTTTCTCCGGGCAAAAGTTCGTTTAAAAAATTTGTGCTGGTCAGGTATTCCGGGGATAAATTTATATACGGTTTTTTAACTTCTCTTACGGGAATACAAGGAGAAAATAAAGACGATTACGGGGTAGTTTATATTCCGACGAACCATCTTTATATAGGCATGAATATAATTGCCAAAAAGGACGACATAATCGAAACCGGACTGAAGGTGGAGCAGGGAATACAGATTGTTCTTTCGGCCGGAATAGCGTTTCCAGAAAAATTGTAATATAAAAAGAATCGGTTTTTGAATGCATAATAGATTCATGCCTATATAAAGATGGTTC
>JAJZLA010000320.1 GCA_021803845.1 bacterium
AAAAAAGATATTTTTTTTAAAACGATTTTTTTGGACGAAGTAAACGTGGTGTTTTTGAAAAAAAAATCAAAGGAATCTTATAATTTAAGAAGAAAAAGATATACGGACTATATCGCCGGCATTATTAAATCAGGTATGGAATCAGGGGAATTCAAAAATGACCTGAATTATTCAAAGTCCGCTTATATGCTTGTATCCTTGATAAAAACCGGAGCGATATATAATTTTCTTAACGGCATGTTTGATTTAACTTCCGATATGATAGAAAAAGATACCGAAGAAATATTAAACTTATTTATGCGCGGTATTTCCGTAAAATAACTTGCAATAATTATGGTCGAAAAATCCCACAAAAGTTATAAATGGATAGTTCTTGCCCTCGTCGTCGTGTCTTCATTTATGGCTATACTCGACGTCAACATCGTAACGGTCGGAATTCCAAAAATGATGTCGCATTTCGGCATAAACGTTACGGATGCCGAATGGGTTATGATAGCTTATACGATAACCTATTCGATAGTAATTCTTCCAATGGCGTACGTAAGAAGAAAGTGGGGCATAAAGTATCCGTTTATTATATCCATAATAGTTTTTGTAATAGGTTCCGCATTATGCGGATTATCCCCCTCTTTTAGCGATATCGTTATTTTTAGGGTAATTCAGGCGATAGGCGGCGCTGGACTCACGCCTACCGGATTAACTCTGCTAGCCGAAGTTTTTCCTCCGGACGAAAGAGGCGAAGCAATGGGAATATGGTCTATAGGTGCAATGCTTGCTCCTGCCGTAGGTCCTGCTTTAGGGGGATATCTCGTCGATTACGTAAACTGGAGATGGATATTTTACGTTAACGTGCCTATCGGAATTATTTCGGTTTTAGGAGCGATAGCCATTCTTACTCACGATATACCTGTAAAAAAATATATTAAAAAATTTGATTTTCTCGGTTTTTTATTTATGTCTTTATCTATGGCTTCCTTGTTGTACGCTCTTAACGAAGGGCAGACGCTCGGATGGCACGCTCCTATAATAATTCAGTCGGAAGTAATAAGCGGTTTTTCGTGCGTTTTTTTTATCGTAACCGAACTATTTGTCGAGACTCCGCTTCTTAATTTAGATATTTTCAAAAATTATAATTTCGTTATTGCATTTATAGTAAATATGGTAAGGGCAGTTGGGATTTTCGGAGCGATGTTTCTTTTGCCGCTTTTTATAGAAAACGTTATGAACTATAATGCTATGCACGCAGGTATTCTAATGGCTCCTACAGCAATTGCCGTAGCTATAGTGTCTCCATTTTCCGGAAAAATATCCGACAGGATAGGTCCAAGATACCCGTTATTTGCAGGATTATTAATCGTGGCTTATTCAATGTTCCTATTCGATAATCTTTCATTAAATACCAGCGTTTACGACATTATCGTAAATCAGCTTATAAGAGGCGTCGGTATAGGGCTTTTGAACGCTCCGGTAATGAGCGCAGCTTTGAATTCGGTAAAAAAAGAGCTTATACCGGAAGCGTCTGGATTAATACCGGTTTCCCTGCAGGTAGGAGCATCGTTTGGAATTGCGTATATAGGCAATGAGCTGGTTGTCAGGCAGACCTATCATTTAAATCAGTATGCAAGAGATATAAAATACAATTCAAATGCCTATAACAACGTAATGCATTTTATTAACGAAGATTTAGTTTCAAAAGCGTCCGCTTATTTCAGGCCTGGCACTATTTACCCTAGTCCTGCGCACGGATTTTTTGACGAAATAGTTCAAATGCTTGCTTCCGTGGCTTCCTACGGAGATTCCTTCGCAATATTAGGATACATAACTCTTGGCGGGGCGGCAGTAGCTTTTTTTATTAAAAATAAAAGGTATAATAATAAATAACTTAAATTAAATCGATAAATAAAGACGTTAATAAATATAAAAACATGGAAGACATACAAAGAGACCATTTGGTTTTTACAGTTTCCGAACTTTCACGTCTAATAAAGGTAACTCTTGAAGATAATTTTTATAATATAAGGGTTAAAGGCGAGATATCAAGTTTGAAAACTAATTATTCATCTGGTTATTACTTCGATATAAAAGACGAATTTGCCAAATTAAAATGTATAATATTTAAAAGCGATTTGCGCAGAATAAAATGCGGCTTGGAAGAAGGTATGTCCGTAACGGTTTACGGCAGGCTAAACCTGTACGAGCCCAGAGGCGAATATAGTTTTATAGTTTCGGAAATAGAGCCTTTCGGTTACGGTGAACTTTACGTAATGTTTGAGCGTTTAAAAGAAAAATTGAAAAAAGAAGGACTTTTTGACGAATATAGAAAAAGAAGAATTCCTTTTTTACCAGAAAGAATAGGCATAGTTACTTCAAGAAACGGAGCAGTGCTTCACGACATGGTAAAAATAATATTAGATAGATTTGAAAATGCATCTATAATTTTCGTAAACGCCTCGGTTCAGGGTCAGAACAGCGCTATAGAAATAGCAAATGCCATTGATTTATTAAATAAATACAACGAAAGCGAAAGAAAAATAGACGTAATAATAGTAGGGAGAGGCGGAGGCAGTATAGAGGACCTATGGTCGTTTAACGAAGAAATTACCGCAAGAGCTATTTATAATTCTAAAATTCCGGTTATAAGCGCGGTAGGACACGAAACCGATTTTACGATTGCAGACTTTGTCGCCGACAGGCGTGCTTCAACCCCGTCAAATGCGGCGGAGATGGTTGTGCCGGTAAAATCCGAGCTTGTAAGGCAGGTAAAGTCTTTAAATGCCAGGTTGCACTCGGCAGTATATAAAATTATCTCAAACAAAAAAAACTCAATTTCGCATTTAATTCAAAATATTGAAAAAGTTTCTCCGCAGAGAATAATAGAA
>JAJZLA010000321.1 GCA_021803845.1 bacterium
TAGTTGGAAGACATCGAAAAACCGTAAGCGCCTGCGCTGAATACCGCAATTAAATCTCCATCCGAAACCGAATTTAAAACTCTGTCTTTTCCGAAAAAATCGGCGGATTCGCAAATAGGACCTACAATATCTGCTTTAATTTTAGGCCCTTCTTTTTTTATAACCGGCACTATTTCATGATAAGCCTCATATAGAGCAGGCCTGATTAAATCGTTCATGCCGCCGTCGGTTATTATAAAGTTTTTACTTCCGGTGTCTTTGACGTATGTAACTTTGGCGACGAATATTCCGCCGTTTCCGACAATTAATCTGCCCGGTTCGAAAATAACCGTTCCGCCGTAATTTTTCAATATATTTTTAATAGAATTCATATAAGTAGAAGGATGGGGCGGCATTTCATTTTCGTAAGTTATGCCAAGTCCGCCTCCAAGATCCAGATATTTAATATCGAAACCTTTAGCGGTAATTCTGCCTAAAAGTTCCTTTATTATTTCTACTGCATCATTAAAAGGGGATATTTCTGTCAACTGCGAGCCTATATGGCAGTCAAGCCCTATTACGTCTATATTTTTCAATTCCTTTGCCGTTTCGTACGCAGAAACAGCATGTTTTATGCTTATGCCGAATTTATTTTTCTTAAGGCCGGTAGATATATAAGGGTGCGTTTTAGGATCGACGTTAGGGTTTATTCTGAAAGATATTCTTGCTTTAGTATTTAACCTGCCGGCTATTTTATCGATGAGAAAAACTTCGGGCAGGGATTCCACGTTAAACATAAGAATATTAGATTTAATCGCATATTCTATTTCGGCTTCAGTCTTTCCTACACCGGAATATACCACTTTTCCGGTATCTACGCCCGCATTAATTGCCCTGAAAAGTTCTCCGCCGGAAACTATATCCGCGCCCCAGCCCATTTTAAATAAAAAATTAAGTATAGCGATGTTTGAATTAGCTTTAACACTGTAGCACACTAAAGAATTTAACACTCTGGAACTTTCGTCGAAAACGTTAAAATGCCTTCTTAAAGTAGCCAGAGAATATAGATAAAACGGCGTTCCGACACTGTCGGCAATTTCCTTAACGGGCACGTTTTCGCAATAAAGTTCGTTTTCTTTAAAAATAAAGTCGTTCATAAGTTATAATTTCCTGTCTATTATATAATCAGCAATATCGATTAAACTGTTTTTATATTTTGAGTCAGGAAATATATCCAGATTCTTTTTTGCTTTTTTTATTGCATCTTTTGCCTTCGATATAGTATAGTCGATAGAACCGTAACTTTTAACCAACGACAAAACCGTTCTAAGATCCTTGGATGTCAGCCTCTTTTTGTAAATTATATTAGTAATAACTTCTTTTTCGTCTTGATTTGCCATTTCTATAGCATGTATTAGCGGAAGCGTGAGTTTCCCTTCTTTTAAATCGTTGCCTATAAATTTACCGAATTCTTTATCCGAAATATAGTCTAATGTATCGTCCATAAGCTGAAAAGCAATTCCTATATTTAAGCCGTAATCGTAAAGTTTTTTTGCGCATTTTTCTTCTTTATCGGCAATTATGGCGCCGACTTCGGAAGCGCATGCAAAAAGAACGGCCGTTTTTTTTAATAATTATATCTAAATAATCTTTTTCGCCGGTTTTTATATCTGCAGTTTTAACTAATTCTTTTACTTCCCCCTCCGCCATAAGCGTAGTTGCATCGGAATAAGACTTTATAACTTTTATATTATTAATATCCGACAATACTTTAAAAGATTTAGCAAATAAATAATCTCCCACAAGAACGGCAGCTTCGTTTCCAAAAATAATATTTGCGGATGCCTTACCCCTTCTTAACGGAGCGTTATCTACGACGTCGTCGTGAAGCAAGGTGGCCGTATGAATAAATTCTATTACAGTCGCAAGCGAAATATGGTCGTTCCCGTCGTAACCGCATAATTTTGAAGCTACGATAAGAAGTATAGGACGTATTCTTTTCCCTCCGCTTGAAATAACGTATTCGGCAACCTTGTGTATTAAAGGCGTCTCCGTTATAAGATGTTTTTCGAACTGCTCTTCAACTTTTTTTAATTCGTTTTCTATATAATCGAAAGAAATATTTTGCAAAATAGATTCTCTTTTTTATTTTTTAATTAATTATTTTATTAACTGCCTGACGTTTATTTTATTTTAGTTAGACTAAATATTCAATAATTTTTTTTAATTTTGTTAACGGGTGAAGATTTATGGCGGAAACGCCCTTAACGTCTTTAACGTCTTTTACGTTGGATTGAGGAAGCAAAACATCGGAAAAACCCATATTTAACGCCTCTTTTATCCTTGCAGAGGGATTGCCGACGCCCCTGACTTCCCCCGTTAATCCTACCTCCCCAAAGGCTATAAAATTTGGAGGAAGCGGTTTTTCCAAGTAGCTTGAAGTTATCGAAAGCGCTACCGGCAAATCGACGGCAGGCTCTTGAACGTTTATGCCTCCGAATATTTTAACGTAAATTTCTTTTGAGGAAAGTTTTATTCCTTCTTTTTTTTCAAGTACCGCGGAAATAATAGAAACCCTGCCTGAATCTATGCCAAGACAAACTCTTTTAGGAACCGGCATATAAGACGGAACTACAAGAGCCTGCACTTCGACCAGCATCGCCCTCGTTCCTTCTAAGCACGGCACTACAACCGAACCCGGCGAATCCGGCTGCCTTTCGGAAGTAAAATAAGCCGACGGATTTTTAACCCCTTTTAATCCGTTTTCCGACATTTCATATATTCCTACTTCGTCCGTAGAACCGAACCTGTTTTTATAACATCTTAAAATCCTGTAAGAATCTCTTTTGCTTGAATCAAAATACAGAACCGTATCCACTA
>JAJZLA010000012.1 GCA_021803845.1 bacterium
CAGACCGTCCTTTCGTCGAGGTATCCCTTTATAAAGATATCCCGTTAATAACCGGCAACGGAAAACATTTTGAAAATATTAAAAACTTACGGCTTTATAACCCCAAAGAATTTATTCTAGAAAAATTCAGTCATTAAATAAATCCATCCCCTTTAATCCATCCCGTTTAATCCGTCCCGTTTATTCTTCCGTTTATTCGCGCTTCTTTATAAGATTCCCTTTATTGCGGTTCTATTTATTTAATATGCCCAGTTGCTTGCTAATCCTTTAATTTATAAGGATTGGGGGGGAAGAATTTTATTGACAAAGCTGGAATAATATTATATATTTATTGACGAATATTTAATATGCAATAAATAAATAGAACGGTATGCGCTTTATCAATATATAGCTTAAATCGGCATAAAGAATAAAAAAACAGGTATAATAATAAATAATATAATAAATAATTATAGAAATTATGAATTAATATAAATATAAATTAATATAAGTTAATTAATTCATAATCTTATCGTATTTTTGGAGGTTTAAACCTTGCAGAAAGCTCTTATTACAGGCATAACGGGTCAGGACGGCTCGTATCTTGCGGAGTACCTTTTGTCTAAGGGCTACGAAGTCCACGGAATAATAAGAAGGGCGTCGTCCTTTAACACCCACAGGATAGACCACCTTTACGTTGACCCGCACGATAAAAACGCGCGCCTCTTTCTGCATTACGGCGACATATCTGATTCCTCCCGTCTCGCCAATCTTCTTTACGGCATTAATCCCGACGAGATATACCACTTAGCCGCCCAGAGCCATGTGCGCGTTGCTTTCGACATACCGGAATATACGGCCGACGTTACCGGACTCGGAACCGTCCGCCTTCTCGAAGCGGTCAGGACTACCGGCGTTAAGTCTAAAATTTATAACGCCGCTACTTCGGAACTCTTCGGCTCCACTCCTCCGCCCCAGAACGAGACTTCCCCGTTTTATCCCAGAAGCCCCTATGCCGCCGCCAAGCTTTACTCTTACTGGATAACGGTTAATTACAGGGAAGCATATAATATCTTTGCCTGTAACGGAATACTATTTAACCATGAAAGCCCCAGAAGGGGAGAGACCTTCGTAACGAGAAAAATAACTATGGCTTTAGCCAATATACTGACCTGCAATCAGAAAAAGATATACTTAGGCAATTTAAACGCCAAAAGAGACTGGGGATTTGCTCCGGAATACACCGAGATGATGCACCTTATTCTTTCCCAAGACAAGCCTTCGGATTATGCCGTAGGAACCGGCGACAGTCATACCGTCAGGGATTTCGTAAACGCCGCATTTAATTATGCGGGTATTGAGATTGAATGGCAGGGCTCAGGCATAGACGAAAAAGGAATAATAAAAAGTTTCGACAAGAAATACGATGGCGTTTTAAAAGCCGGCGAAACCGTTATAGAAGTTGACCCGAAGTATTTTCGTCCTACCGAGGTCGAGTTTTTACAGGCTGATATTTCTAAAGCTATTAAAGAACTTAACTGGTCTCCTAAAGTAACATTTACGGAACTGGTAAAGATTATGGTTGACTACGATATGAAGCTTAAAAGTATTACTCCCAAAGGCGAAGGCATAGAAGTCTCACGCCTTAAAGGCTTTAATTATACTAACCACGACTATTCTTTCCACGAGAAGCTCAGAGAAGGTTGCTAATGGATAGAAATTCTAAAGTATATTTAGCGGGACATACCGGTTTAGTCGGTTCTTCTATTCTTAGGAAACTTACCCAAGACGGTTTTGATAATCTTATATATAAAAGAAGCAGTGAGCTTGACCTAAGAAGGCAGAAGGATACCGAAGACTTCTTTTTTTCAGAAAAACCGGACTACGTCTTTTTATCCGCCGCCAAAACAGGAGGCATACTAGCCAACAGCACTTACTCTGCCGAGTTTATCTACAACAACTTATCCATCGCCTTAAACGTAATTCACTCTTCTTATAAATCCGGAGTTAAAAAACTTCTAAATTTAGGCTCTTCATGCATATACCCCAAGCTTGCCCCCCAGCCTATGAAGGAAGAATACCTTTTGTCCGGCAGTCTTGAACCTACCAACGAGGCATACGCCGTCGCCAAGATATCGGCCATTAAACTGTGCAGGTATTACAACGAGCAGTACGGAACTAATTTTATCTCCGTTATGCCCACAAACCTTTACGGACCCAACGACAACTTTAACCTCGAAACCGCCCACGTCATACCGGCGCTTTTAAGGAAGTTTCATCTCGGAAAACTTCTTCAAAAAAGAGATTTCGAACTTATATTAAAAGATATTAAAACCCGTCCTTTAGGCTTTAACTTAGATAACGAAATAAATCTTGAGGATGAAAAATCCATTGAGTATATTTTAAATAAAGCAGGCATATTTAAAGACCATATCATTCTTTGGGGAACGGGAGAGGTTTACAGGGAGTTTCTTTACGTTGACGACCTATCGGACGCCTGTTTGTTTCTTATGAACAATTACGACTATAAAGACATAGGGGAACTTATCAATATAGGGACCGGCGAAGATATTAAACTTAAAGACTTAGCGCTTGTGATTAAGGATGTAACCGGATACGAAGGCGGCATAAAGCACGACACGTCTAAACCAGACGGCACGCCGAGAAAGCTCTTGGACGTCAGCAGATTAAAGGCGCTGGGGTGGGAGGCAAAAACGACTCTGGAAGAGGGGCTGAAAAATAGTTATAGTTTTTATATTAAAAATAGCAATAACAGCCTATAAGGTTTAAAAAAGCCGCCTTTTGAGTTGTTTTATTATTGTCTGATAACTATATTTGCAATAACTTGAGTGTGATTTTCAAATTTTAACGATGGTTTAAAGTACTTTTTTATTCTTGCGGGTTTTTAAAATATTTGATATAAATTTAATTGTAGTTTCAAGTAATAGCTGTCTTATATTTATTGTTTAATATAAAGATAATAAAAATAAATAAAAAATGAGAAAAAATAAAATTTTCGAGGGATTCGGGGTATTAGCCAAATATAAATATCTTATATGGATACTGTCGTTTAAAGAGCTTAAAATTCAATACAGAGGGTCGTATTTAGGCTTCTTCTGGTCATTAATGAACCCGCTTTTACTGCTTATAATTTACACTTTTCTGTATGTAGTGGTATTTCATAATCCCGTGAAAACATATGCAGTCTATTTGTTTTGCGGGCTTTTGCCGTATTCTTGGCTTCAAAGTTCAATTATTGTAGGGACAAGCTCAATATCAAACGCCAGCAGTCTCGTATCCAAATCTCTTCTGCCTCCTGAAATTATTGTATTTTCCAAAGTAGGCGCCTACTTTTTAAATTTTGTGCTTTCTCTGCCGGTTCTTATTATATTTATTTTATTGTTTAAAGTTCGTATCGGGTTTCCGCTCGTCTATTTTCCTTTATTAGCGGTAATAGAATTTTTCCTTACAGCGGGAATTACTTTATTTTTATCGGCTCTTAACGTTTTTTACAGAGATATACAGTTTATAATTATGAATTTGATGACGTTTTTGTTTTTCTCCCTGCCGATTATGTATTTCGACAGCAATCTTCCATTAAAAATAAGGCATATTATTTATTTAGACCCGATAGCTTATTTAATGAAATGTTTTCAGGATATATTTTATTTCAATATATTCCCCAACCCTTTTTATATACTCGGCGTTTTATTAATTTCCATGTTGTTTTACATTATAGGCTATTCTTATTTTGCCTCAAGAAAGGAGCTTTTTAGTGAGTTCGTATAATTCGGAATATGCAGTCGAGGTAAACAGCATAACGAAAGTTTTCAGGAGGCTGTCTTCTCATACTACTTTAAAAAAAGCTTTTATAGACTTGGTGACTTTCAATAAAAATAAACAGGTAAAAATGTTAAAATTTACGGCCTTAAAGGACGTAAATTTTAACATAAAAAGAGGCGAAACTTTTGGAATTATAGGTCCCAATGGAGCCGGAAAAAGCACTCTTTTAAAGATATTGTGCGGAATAATGAGACCGACGAGCGGAAAAGTCTCCATAAACGGTTCTTTGTCCGCACTGCTTGAACTCGGCACGGGTTTTCATCCCGAACTTACAGGCAGGGAAAACATTTTAATCAACGGGTTAATTTTGGGCTTAAGCAAGAAAGAAATAGAATCAAAATATGACGAGATAATCGAATTCAGCGGTATAAAAGACTTTATAGACGAACCTATAAAAACATATTCCAGCGGAATGGCGGTGAGGCTCTCTTTTTCGGTTGCAGTAAACGTGAACCCCGATATTTTAATTTTAGACGAGGTTTTAGCCGTGGGAGACGCCGAATTCCAGGCAAAAAGCAAAAAAAGAATAGAAGAATATATAAACAGCGGCAGGACTGTTTTGTTAGTAAGCCACGATAAAACAGCTATATTGAATTACTGCTCAGAAGCTCTGCTGTTATATAAAGGGAATGTTGTTGCGGCAGGGCAAACGAAAGATGTAGTAGATAAATATGAAGAAATTGAAAAAATTTGAGAAAAATTAAGTGAGGAATAATCATGAAACTATCTGTCATTATACCTTGCTACAACGAAGTTAAGACTATTGAAGAAATTATAGAGGCCGTCCAAAAAGCTTCCTAATCCTGAACCTTATTTTAAAGCTAAAGACTGTGTTTTAAGAATTATTTCTAGAACCAATTTATTTGCAAAATGCTCTAAGCCAAGCATTCTAGTAAGAAGAGAATTATTTATGAAAGGTTGGCATGCTCTTATAAACGGAAAACCTACAGTTGTCTATAGTTATAAGAATATATTAAAAAGATTAAATTGCCAAAAGGCAGCAATTTAAATATTTATTTTTATTTTTTTTCTCTCCATACATGAGATTTGCTTTAATTGTTTTTTTTGGTGTAATTGTTATTTTACTTATAACAATAGTAATAAAGATTATTATGAATAAACATAAACAAAATAAACATAAAGGCGGCTTACTTTGAAAAACAAATCTACTCATAGCAAGTATATTTACATTTTTTTATTATTTTTAATTGTTATTTTATGGACAATGCCTTCGTCACTAATACAACCTATGTTAGGTCTTGATCCTTCATGGGCAATGGCTTTAGGCTGGGCTATACAACATCATATTCAATTTGGAAAAGATTTTATTTGGACATATGGTCCTTTAGGTTTTATAATACGTCCGATATTTTATCCAGACCATATTTTATGGGCAATTGCCTTATCTTTTTGCTGGTTTTTTTCCATATTATTAATATTTATATTAATTTTTTTATATTCAAGTTATAAAATAGAATTAATTATAGTTTCTTTTTCATTAATATGTTTTTTACCATTTATATCAATTGCTACTATATTAATTTTATTATCGTTAATTATTTTGTTTTATAGTTATAAATACGAAAACAAAATTAATTTAGTATTTTATGGAATTTTATTAGCTATTGCTTCTTTAATTAAAGTATCGCATATATTCACGGCTATAATCCTGTTGTTTTTTCCTTTGCTACTTGAAAAAAATCAAAAAAGAATCAAATGGCTAATACCTATAATAGTTTATATTATTTCATTTTTATTATTATGGATAATAACAGGTCAAAAAATATCAAATATAATTAGTTTTATTTATTATTCTTTTTATTTAGTTAAGGGATACGGTTCTGCAATGGCTATTCATGGAGAAAAGTTTCAAACTGTAATAGCTATATTGATATTATTTATTATTTTATCGCTGATTTTGTTATCATTAATCAAAAAAAAAGAATTTGCGAAATATTTAATAATAACATTCCCTGTTGTATTTGAATATTTTAAAGAAGGTTTTGTAAGGCATGATCCCGGATATTTTGATGATCCCGGATATTTTGGTCATGCAGATATTTTTTTTTCTTTTATAGCTTTATTTTTCATAATTATTTATTTAAAAGCAGATAATGATTTTATAATTAAATTCAAAAAAAAATTGCCAATAACTTTAGCTTTTTTCTTATTTTTTCCTTTGATAGGTATTTATTATAATTGTCCAAAAGCAATTTTACCCAATACTTCAAAATTTTTATCTTTTAAACAATCACTTTATTTACTAACCTCATATAAAAACAGAAATAAATTTCAAAAATCTGTCAAACAACAGATGAGAAAGTCTTTACAAATTCCTCATTTATTTATTAAAAAAATTGGTAATTCATCAGTTAATATAATTCCATGGGACTTGAATATAGCATACGCATATAATTTGAAGTTGTTACCGAGTCCGATTATACAATCATATTCTGTTTATACTCCACAATTAGATAAAGCCAATGCTTTTCAAATAAACCATGGAAAACCAGCAAAATTTATAATATATAAACTTGAAACTATAGACGGAAGATACCCTTTATATGATGAACCGGCAACATTTCGTGCAATACTCTTTCACTACAAGTTATGGAAGTGTATTAATCAATTATGCCTGATGAAAAGAAGATATAAAATTAAAAAAAATAATTTAAAATTAATTAAATTAAAAAACATTAATGCCAAATTAGGTGAACCCATTAATGTTCCAAAATTTTCTAATGGTTATGAATTTGCAAATATCACTATTCATTATTCTTTATTTGGCAAATTTATGAATATTATTTATAAGGATTCTCCTATTTATATAAAATTTATAACAAATAAAGCTTTTATCAAATCTAATAAGTATAGATTTATACAAAAAATCGGAGATGATGGTATATTTGTTACTGAGTATATAGATAATAATATAAATACATTTAGAAATATTTTTTTAAGAAAAATTTATTCGTCAAACATATTAAAACAAATTATATTTACAACAAACCTAAATTTTGAATATAGTCGCAATATTAAAATCTCTTTTTATGGATATAAAAGTAAATATTTTAAAATAATTAAGACTCTGCCGGCAATAACTTATTCTCATGGAAACATTCCATTGTGGCTTAATAATAATCAGTCTGTTTCCGGTAAAATCAAAGTATCAGAGCGTAATGCTTTAAATAACTTTAAAATTCATAAAATTTCAATTTTTATAGGAAATGGTATGAATTCTGCAGATGGTTTATTGAAAGTTAAACTGTGTGATAGGTATGGTTGTAGTTATGGAGCAAGAAGCGTAAAAAAATCATCAGATAATAATTATTTTACTATACCGCTTATTAAATATTTAACTATAGGAAACGATGAATCAATAAAATATGAGTTTATATATACACATGCCACTAAACCAGTTGCTATATGGCTTTGGCCAACCACAAATAAACTTAATCAATATATACAAAAAAATAATAAAAAATATGAAGATAAAGGGTTTAAGATAATTATTATACAATAATATTGTTAACAGGATAAAAAAAATGTTAAAATACCACTAAATATTATATAAAATAAGTATAATAAATTAATTAAAAGGAGGAAAAATGCCCCAAAGTTTCACCTACGACCTATGCACTATCGGCGGCTGCGGTCACGTCGGTCTGCCTTTATCTATTATGTTCGCCTCTAAAGGCAAGAAGGTCTGTATATACGACATAAACGAAGAGTCTATGGGCATTGTTTTAAAAGGTATTATGCCGTTTAAAGAAGAAGGAGCGGAAGAAATCTTAAAATCGGCGTTAAAAAGCGGCAATCTAGTATTGTCTAAAGACCCGAAAGTAATTTCCGGAAGTAAAAGCGTTGTGATAGTAATAGGCACTCCGGTAGATGAATTTTTAAATCCGAGGCTTTCCGAGATTAAAAAGTTCTTCGACCATTATATGGAGTATTTTAAAGACGGACAGCTTATAATATTAAGAAGCACGATTTATCCAGGAACCACAGAACATATCGGTAAATGGATTAAAGAAGCGGGTAAGAATATAGATATTGCTTTTTGTCCTGAAAGGATAGCGGAAGGTTTCGCAATGATTGAGCTTGAAAAACTCCCTCAGATAGTTTCTTCTTTTTCCGATAACGGACTTAAAAAAGCAAAAGAGCTTTTTAGTTTGCTCACCTCAGATATTATAGAACTTGAACCTACCGAAGCCGAACTTGCCAAACTCTTTACTAATGTCTGGAGGTATTTAAAATTTTCCGTAGCAAACCAGTTCTTTATGATAGCAAACGACCACGGACTTGATTATTATAAGATTCACAAAGCAATAACCCACAACTATCCAAGAGCCAAAGACCTGCCTTCTTCGGGTTTTGCCGCAGGACCATGTTTATTTAAAGATACTATGCAGCTTGCCTCTTTTCAAGAGAACAACTTCTATCTTGGTCATTCAGCCATGCTTATAAACGAAGGACTTCCTAATTATATAGTTCAGAGCCTTAAAAGAAAGATGAATTTGTCCGATAAAACGGCAGGCATACTCGGAATGGCCTTTAAAGGTGGAAGCGACGATAAAAGAAGTTCGCTTTCCTATAAACTTAAAAAGATACTCCAGTTTGAATGTAAAGACGTCTTATGTACGGACCCATATATCAAAGAACCTTATTTCTTAGGCATAGAAGAAGTAATAGATAATTCGGATGTTTTAATACTTGCTACCCCTCATGAAGAATACAAAAACCTTAATTTTAAAAATAAAACAATAATAGATATTTGGAATTTTTACGGAAAAGGAGGACTTATATGAAAATTTTAGTAACGGGTTCGTTAGGTTTTGTCGGAGGTTATTTAACGGAAGAGCTTTTAAATAATGGACACGAAGTAGTAGGTGTAGATAATTTCAGTAAATACGGAAAGCTCGATAAGAGTTACGATAGCAATAAAAACTATACCTTTATAGAAGGAGACGTTAAAAACGTAGATTTATTAAAAGAAGCTTTATCTGATTGCGACCAGGTAGTGGCAATAGCAGCCATGATAGGCGGCATTTCTTACTTCCATGAATTTGCCTACGACCTTTTAGCCGAAAATGAAAGAATTATGGCGTCAACTTTTGATGCCGCAATATCGGCTAATAAAAATAAAAAACTCAAAAAAATAAACGTCGTATCTTCTTCAATGGTTTTTGAAAATACCTCCGTTTATCCAACCCCGGAAGGCGAACAGCTAAAATGCCCTCCGCCTTTTTCTACTTACGGCTTTCAAAAACTTGCGACAGAGTATTACGCAAAAGGAGCCTACGAGCAGTATAAGCTTCCTTTTACCATAATAAGACCTTTTAATTGCGTAGGCATTGGAGAAAAAAGAGCTAAAAGCGAAAAAGAAATACTTTCCGGCAATATAAAGCTTGCCATGAGCCACGTTGTTCCCGATTTAGTCCAGAAAGTCTTAAAAAAGCAAGACCCGCTTCATATATTAGGCAACGGAAATCAGATACGTCATTATACCTACGGCGGAGACCTTGCAAGAGGCATAAGGCTTTGCATAGAAAGTCCAAAAGCCGTCAACGAAGATTTCAACATATCGACAAACAGATCCACTACCGTCTTAGAACTTGCGGAAATTATTTGGAAAAAAATAAACGGAGATAAGCCTTTTAAATACGTATCCGATAAGCCATATCCGTATGACGTCCAAAAAAGGGTTCCCGACGTATCTAAGGCTAAAAACGTTCTCGGTTTTGAAGCGACGACTACCTTGGAAGAAATGCTAGATGAAGTAATTCCTTGGATAGATAAGCAGATAGAGTTGGGGAATATATAAATAATGCTTGATATAGTAATACCCGTATATAACGAAGCTTTAAATATTGAAAGGTGTTTAAGCGAATTAGCTTTAAAGGTTAAAGTTCCGTTTAAAGTGTTGGTAGTATATGATTTTGACGAAGACAACACATTGCCGGTAATTAACGATATTAAAAACGGTTATAAGTTTTCAGTAAGTTTAATTAAAAATAATATCGGAAAAGGTCCTCTTAACGCTATAAAAGCAGGATTAAATGCTTCAAACGGCGATGCCGTACTTGTTTCAATGGCTGATTTATCAGACGATATAAAAATAGTAAACGATATGTATCGCTTACTTATTAACGGAGTAGATATTGTCTGCGGCTCACGCTATATGAAAGGAGGCAGACAAATCGGAGGACCTTTTATAAAAAAGAACATGTCAAAAATAGCAGGATTGTCTTTATATTATTTAGCAGGGATACCAACCCATGATGCGACTAACAGTTTTAAAATGTATAGCAGAAAAATTATCGATAATATTAAAATTGAAAGCGACAAGGGGTTTGTATTGGGATTGGAATATACTGTAAAAGCCTTTTTGCAAGGATACGTAATTAAAGAAATTCCAACTGTATGGGTGGACAGAGAAGCAGGGAAGTCAAGGTTTAAGATAATGGCGTGGCTTCCGAGCTATCTTAAATGGTATCTTATTGCAATAATATTCGGAATGCCGAAAAGATTTAGATACTGCAAAAAAATTACGTAACTGAATGTAGAATAAATAATTATATTTCTTACTTGTGTATTAGCCCCCTAATTGACTGAAATAAAATAATACTCTATAATTAAGTCAATGGAGGGTAGAAAAATGGGATTAAATTTGAGAAGAAAATTTTCGGATGACGATAAGATTAAAATCTTGCAGGAAGTATATATCAACGGAGTTCCGCAAACGTTAAGAAAATACGATATAGGGCTATAATGAATCAGCTAAATTTGGGTAACGCAAAAGAAAACAGATTATTTGTATATGATGACGACAAAAGATACTTTAATTCAGCAAAAGAAATACACCCTGAAGATGAAAACAGTTCTTTTTCATATATTATAAAAGCGATAACTGATAATTCTGTAGTGCTTGATATTGGGTGTTCTTATGGTTATCTTGGTGAATGGCTGACTGAGAACAAAAATTGTCAAGTTTATGGTATAGATATAAACAATGACTATTTAGAGTTTGTAAAAGAAAGTGGATACTATAAAGATTTATACAATTTTGATATTGATTATCCAAAAAATACAAAAAATGAGTTTGAAAGATTTGAAAAATTAAAAGAAATATTTGACTTTATCATATGCGCGGACGTTTTAGAGCATTTAAAAAATCCTACTGACGCATTAGATTTAATTTCTTCAAAACTTAAATTCGGCGGACAGGTTTTGGTCAGTATACCGAATATTGCGCATATAGATATAATTCTTAACTTGCTTGAAGGCAATTTTAATTATTCCGAGTTCGGCATACTTGACAATACCCATCTAAGATTTTTTACAAAAAAATCTTTTGTTGAGTGGATAAAAAATGCCAATGACCTCTATAAATATCGCGATTTTAAGTTTGACATAAAACATATCGGCACTACACATTATTTATCAGAGTATCAAAAAAATTTTATAAATCTATATCCAAATCTTTACAAAAAAATATTAAATTCAAATCCTGACCTTGAGATATTACAAAATATATTTATATTGATTAAGATTAATGCTTCTGTAGTTCCGTATAATTTAAATGAGTTTTTAGATAGATTGCAAAATAAAAAATCTTTTTTTGATATCTCTCTAATTAAATTAAATGATATATTTCTTAAATATACAAACCTTGTGACTTATAAAAAAAATAGAGTTATAATTTTATATCGTAAACTAATAGATGCTATTTTGCCTCATAATAGTATTAGAAGAAAAGTTATTAAGTTTATCGTCAAAGATTCTATTGCTTTAATAAGAAAATCGATAAGTTATATAAAAATTCATGGATTAAAAGATTTTTTTAGAAAAGTAGTTGAAAAAATTAAAAGCATAAATTATTTTATTCCAAAACAATGCTTAATTTTATTCAATGATGAAATAAATGAGCATACAGAAGTAATTGTTTTCAAAGAAATCAAAAATCCAAAAGTATCGATTATTATACCAGTCCATAATAAATTTAAATATACATATAATTGCCTAAAATCCATCTATCATCATACAAGTCTTGATTTAATAGAAGTTATTATTGCTGACGATTCTTCCTACGATGAAACGGTTAACATTAATCAATATATTAAAAATGTAAAAGTGGTAAGAAACGAAAATTCTTTGGGTTTTATAAAAAATTGCAATAAAGCTTCAAAATTTGCTAAAGGTCAATATTTATTATTTCTTAATAATGATACTCAAGTGCAACCAGAATGGTTAGTATATTTCTTTAATATAATAGAAAAAGATAATAAAGTCGGCTTGATAGGCCCAAAATTTATTTATCCAGACGGAAAACTTCAAGAAGCCGGCGGAATAATTTGGAATGATGCTTCCGGATGGAATTACGGCAAGTTTGATGACCCAGAAAAACCTGAGTACAATTATCTTAAAGAAGTAGATTACATTTCTGGTGCGTGTATTCTTATAAAAAAAGAATTATGGAATGAGATTGGAGGCTTTGATCAAAGGTACTCCCCAGCTTATTTTGAAGATACTGATTTAGCTTTTGAAGTAAGAGAAAGAGGTTATAAGGTTTTATATCAACCTAAGTCCAGAGTAGTTCATTTCGAAGGTGTTAGTCATGGAACTAATACTTCTTCAGGAATAAAAAAATACCAAAATATAAATCGGACTAAATTTTTAGAAAAATGGAAAAAAGTTTTAGAGAAAGAACAGTTCATTAACGGTCAAAATGTTTTTTTAGCTAGAGACCATAGCAGAAATAAACCTCACATTTTGGTGATAGATCATTATGTTCCTCATTTTGATAAAGATGCTGGTTCAAAAACGATATTTACATGGTTAAATATTTTTATTGATTTAGGAATTCAAGTAACTTTTATAGGGGATAATTTTTATCGACATGAGCCGTATACATCATTTTTACAGCAGTTAGGAATAGAAGTAATTTATGGTAGTGCTTATGCTGATAATTGGTACGATTACTTAAAAAAAAATTTAAAATATTTCAAATTTGTGCTGCTAAGCAGAACTAATACGGCAGAGAAATATTTAGATTCTATATGTTTTATAAAAGGAAAATATGATATAAAAAGTTTAATGACTTTATATTATCCACATGACCTATCTTTTTTAAGATTTTTCAGGGAATACGAATTTACTAAAAATAAATATATTTTACATGAAGCAAAAAATATAAAGAAAAAAGAATATGAATTATTTACAAAATTCGACGTAGTTTTATTACCAAGCTTAGTTGAAAAAGAGATTGTCAAGCGAGAATTTCCGCATAAAGAAATATTGGTAATACCGCCTTTTTCTTATAGTGCAAATTTTCCTTTAAGCAAAAATGATAGTTTTCAAGAAAGAAAAGGATTGTTGTTTATCGGCGGATTTAGCCATAGACCTAATTATTATGGAATAAAGTGGTTTATTGAACAAGAAATATGGAAAAACATTAAACAAAAAATAAAAGATATAGAATTCTATATAGCCGGTTCAAAT
>JAJZLA010000322.1 GCA_021803845.1 bacterium
TTCTAAAAAAAGACCTACTATATGTCCGTTTTTAGTAGATACCTCTTCGCCGATAATAACGTCGACTTCTAAAAAACTATTTTTTAACGCATATTCTTTAGCCTTAAATGCGCCTTTAATCCTGTTGTGGTCTGTGACGGCAATTACGTTAAGTTTTCCCGCCGCCGCCTCGACAATATCTTCCGGTGAATTATTTCCGTCGCTGTAGCTTGTATGTATGTGCGTATCAGCTTTTGAATATCTCATTAGTCCATTCGCCTTAACTTAATTAAATTTTAATAATTTGTTTTAAAATTTTCTTACGTATATATTAATGTATTAATTATATCATAATATCATATAAAATTAAGCTTTATGCGCCGCCGCTGAAGCCGCAACCGATATTTTGTCTTCTTCTATGTATTTGTCTTCTTGGTTGACTTCTCTTAAAGACATTTCTTTAGTCTCAGGCAAAGCAAAGGTGGTAAGTATAGCGCCTAAAATCGCAATTACAGCAAGTATCAAGAATGTTCCTTTGACTTTAAAAGCGACCATTAAGAACGGAAACAAGAGCGTACCAAGAAATGCGCCGAATTTTCCGCTTCCTGCCGAAATGCCGTCGCCTAACCCTCTTATGGGAGTCGGGAATACTTCCGACGGATAAACGAAGGTCGTTACGTTTGGTCCAAATTCGGTAAATATGTAACTCATGCCGAATACCAGCATAAACATAGCGGGGATAAGTTCATATCCGCCGAAACTCGTAAAGGAAATGATAAGATAGGCAACCGCCATACCGATAAATCCGACGGTCTGTATAAATTTCCTTCCTAATTTATCCATGCTGAATGCCGCTACCCAATAAAACGGCGCCGCAAAAACTACAAAAACTATCGTGGATAAAGCAAGGCCTTGGATAAAAGTGCCGTGAGGCATAATAGATTTCATAACGAGCGGCCAGCTTATAGAATTTCCGTAAAAAGCCCAGTCCAACAAAAACCAAGAACCCGCCGTTCCGAGAAGCCTTAAATTATTAGGATAGGTAAACATATCCGTCCATTTTGTTTTTAATTTTACGCCGTTTCCGTTTTCGGATTTTTTTGGTTCTACGGCTGTGATTTTAGACCCGGTTATGTCGTTAATAGCAGCAACCGTTCCCGAAACATCCCCTTTTGCACTTAGGCTGTAATAAGGCGTCTCTTTAATCTTTCTTCTTAAATATATTACGCTTGCGGCAGGTATAGCGCCTAAGCCGAGCAATATTCTCCATGCCATATCGTGCGGTACTCCAAGCATTATAATAAGAATAGCCACCATAGGACCGACTACCAATCCTATTCCTTGAAGAGAAAAAACCATGGAGACTAATTTTCCCCTGTCTTTCCTGTTTGAATATTCGCTCATTATTATCGCGCTTATCGGATAGTCGCCGCCGATTCCGATACCTAAAACTATCCTCCATATTATAAGCTGGGTAATATCCTGTGAAAAAGCGGAACCTATAGCTCCTATCGTTAAGATTAAAACTTCCAAGCCGTAAATAGCTTTTCTGCCGAAAATATCCGAAACCCTTCCAAAAATATATGCTCCAAGCGCCGCAGCAATTAAAGACGAACTTCCCAGCAGCGCAATTTCCGGCGTCGTTAAGTGCCATATCGGAGTAAGCAGAGCAATAACGACCCCGATTATGAAAAGGTCGTAAGCATCCGTAAAAAAACCCATTCCGGCCGTAAACATCGTCCTGAAATGATGCCTTACAAGGTCGATGTCGTCAACCTTATTAAGCAGGTTATTCCTTAAATCTTTAGCAGATTCCATTAATAATTCCTCCTCTTAAATTAAATTGAATAAACAACCTTAATTTTATTATTAATTAAAATTCTATCAAACTAATGTTACAATTTTGTGACGTTTATGTTAAATTTTTGTAACATTTTAAATATTAAATGCATCTTCAAATCCGTTCGCATATCTATCTCTGTCGGTTAATGGATCAATTCCCCACAGATTTTCGACGTATTTAAGAACGGAGGCGTGTTCGTGCCTTATATTTGAAACGTAACCTTTTTTGACGAACGGCGAAATAATTATACAGCCTACTCTCATTCCGAGACCGTAATAATCTACTATGGGCGGCACTACATGGTCGTAAAAGCCGCCGCATTCGTCCCAGTTTAAAAATATAGCCGATTTTGAAAATAAAGGGCTTTTTCTTAAAGCTTCAATTCTTTTTACCGTATATAACATTCCGGTTTTAACGTTTGCCGGCGGATGCTCGGAATGAGCAAAATCCGGTACGAGCCAGCTGAACTTCGGAAGCGTCCCTTTTTTAATATCCTCAAAATATTCTTCGGCGGGTCTTATTTTATTCCATAAATTTTTATCTCTTTTGAAACTTTCGAACCATATCACCGGCACCCAGTGATGAACGTATTTATGCGGATTAGGCCAGCCCTGCACGTATATTTTCCAAGAAATCTTGGCTTTTTCGAGCCTGTTAAAAATCGTCGGAAACTCGTATGGTTTTCTCGGCGGAGCATCGGTTATGTGCCCGTTTGACTGCCCTGCTATCTGATAAAGCCTGTTAGGCTGGGTAGGAGCCATAATCGAATGAAAATAGTTCTGGCAAAGCGTATAATTCGTAGCATAGTAATAATAAGGCGAAAGAGCTTTTTTAGTGTCGTAATAGCCCATAATAACCCTGTAGTCGTTGACGGGCTGATTAATTCCGTTTAAGAAATATCCATCCATTTTACCGTCGTTATATACGGTATGGAGCGCTTCCCAAGAATGATTCGGGTCGACATGATTCGGCGTTACGTAACTAAAACCCAAGTCATACGGCTTAACGCTTCCGCCCATTCCGTCGGTTA
>JAJZLA010000323.1 GCA_021803845.1 bacterium
AAGAATTTTTCATCGAGGTTTTTTTCTTGCCGCAGGCATTTGACATGTTTTTGCCGCAAGGGTTTGACATGCCGGTATAACTTGCATTTGCGTTTCCAACCGCAATCAAACCTAACATCATAAATGCAGCCATTGTCATAAAGATTAATTTTTTCATAAAGTACCTCCCATTAGTTAATTTTTATTTATTTATTACATAACAAGATGTATTTTACTTTACAATTTGGGATTATTATGTCACGATTGTGACAGTCGGCGTGTTTTATTTGAAGATGCAGGGACAGGATAAGGTGTTCATCAACCCGCCTATCCGTTATAAGGTATGTTGTAATGAAAGGTATTGCCGAAATATAGCGATATGATCGATAAATAGTTAAAGAATATCAAAACCCCGACGGCAATCAAAAGCACTCCGCTTATTATCTGGATTGTCCGGATATATTTTTTAAATCTTTTAAATGCGGTGAAGAACAGATTTAACGATACCGCGCTTATAAAAAAAGGAACGGCAAGACCCATGGAATATGTAAATAGAAGAAAGCCGCCTTCAAGCGAATTATGAAGCGTGGCGCTTATAAAAAGAATTGAGGCAAGTATCGGGCCTATGCAGGGCGTCCACGCACCCGCAATATTGCGCCGATTACGGCAGAGCCGATAATGCCCGCAGGCTTGTTTTTCAAATTAAATTGGACATCCCTGTTTAAAAACGAAAATATTTTAAGCTTGTTTAAAATCCCCGCGATATATAAACCCATGAGAACAACCACTATGCCGCTTATCCGCATTACCCACGCGGATTTTATAAAATCTGCCACCGCCCCGCTGAACATTCCGAGAAGCACAAAAATTACGGTAAATCCTAATATAAAAAAAGCGAGTTGATAACAACGGCTCTCCTTGCCGCTTTCCGTCTTCTTTCGTCGTCCGCCGCCCCTTTCCCGCCCGAAAGTTCCGCAACCGAAAACCCGGATACATATTATGATAGATAAGAAGGGATTAAGGGAAAAACGCATGGGCTTACAAAAGAGAACAACCCTGCCAGAAAGGCTACCGCCAATGATACATCTGGCACAAAAAAACCGCTTTCAAATCCTGTCATTTAAATCTCCAAATTACATAAATTATATAACTATTACCTGATAACCTTCGTTTATCAACCTGCCGACATTGGGATGACCGTCGTATTCTGATACGAGTTCGATATTCTTTTTAACAAGGCTGTCTTTTACCTCCTTTCTAGTGGAACAGAAGTCGCACGCCCTGTAAATTATTCCCATCGATTGTATTTCTCTAAATAACTTGTTTAAAAAATCGAAGTCGGATGTGTCATTGGATATTATATCGAGCCACTTTGTTCCATTGCCATCGAAAATAAGGATTATTTCATTTCCTGAAGCCTTGATTTCTTTTGAGTATATCATGGCATGCCTTATCTTTGCAACCGATTCTTTAAGTTCGGTTCCTTCTAAGACTATAACCGCGACTTTTGCCATATAAAACCTCCTGTTTTAAATAAATAAATTATAACATGGTTATATAATTATAATTAGGCGCAACCTACGCCCTCTTAATTTAACTTTACTTTAGTATCTCGCGAACGAACTAAAAAAATCCGAGGCAACCTGCCTGTTTTATGTGCCTCAGCCAAAACCGCCGCCTGTTTTGCCGCATGCAATCGCTTCCTTAAGTTCAACCTTCTTTGCAAGAATAACGTCTTTGGTTTTACACGAGGGGCATTGCACCTCTTTTTTGTTTTAAAGGTTTTCCTATAAAATTCGGAAAGCTTGCTTCGATAAACTTCAAAATCCCTGCCGCACTTTTGGCATTTATACTGATAAATTGGCATTTTTTGATTCCTGTCTTTTTTGATTATTTTTTTATATTATAACATATTATAATGATAATGAATTTATAAAAATGTCTCTTACGCGACAGAAATTTTTAAATAATAATGATAATTTTATAAACAAGTTTTATTATCAATGGTTAAGAAGGAATAATTAGAAATAATTTGAAAGGGGGATTAAGTTTATGTTTAAGATTAGATTGTCTTTAATAGCCGCTTCGATTCTTATTTTAGGTTTTAGCTCGGTTTCCGCGTTCGCTATGCAAAATTCTAACTACGGCGGATTTTTTAGAAACTATAATAAACCTGTAAGGATAGTTGCCGGCGTCAATATGCCTGGACAACAGTTTGGAATTTCAATGCTGAATGCGGAACATGCAATAAAGTACCTTAATTCGGAAGGCAAAAAATATTCCATACAGTTAGTTTTTTACGGACCCGTCGTAAAGTTCTTAACCGTTTCGCATATGAAATACAATCGTTTACTTAATATGCTTAGAAGTAAAGGCGTAAGTTTCAGGGTCAGCGGCAATGCTTTGATGTTAAACGGCGTGAATCCCAAAAATATTCCGCATTTTATAAAAATAATCCCTAGCGGAACATTGCAGATTTTTAAAAAAATAAATGAAGGTTATACTTATCTAATCGCAATGTAAAACTGGGAAAAGGCATCTCATGCATTATAAGGCGACTCAAATCTGCTTTTGGAATAATTTTTGCATATCAATAAAATAAGGAGGTGAAACCTATGAAAAAGACATATAATGTCCCATTATTTCAGGAAATTCCCGCTAAAGAATTTTATAGTTTAATCATGGAAGGTTATGGAATGAAAGATTTGTGCTATTCCTGCAAATCCTGCAAATAAGCCTGGCCGGCTCTATTTTCTCACCCGCCTTCGTCAGCCTCATAACGGATAAGAAAGGCGGGTGGATTGTTCAAATACCCTTAGCTTTACACACAGGGCCACCTCATCATAAATACTTTGACAATGCGATTAGATA
>JAJZLA010000324.1 GCA_021803845.1 bacterium
TTTTCCACGGCACATGGACCTGCTATGACGGCTATATCGTTTCCGCCTATTTCTATATCTCCGATTTTAAAGATGCTTCTTTCCTTTCCGAGTTCTTTTGAAGCAAGCTTATAAGGTTTGGATATTCTAATGGCTTTATCCACTCCGGCAAGCGCCTCGGCCTCTTCAAAAAAAGCCTTAACGGCGTCTTCGTGCCCAATACAGCCGATTATCGTAACGTCGGCTCCTTCCGAAATGTGGGGCTTTAATCCAGCCTGCTCTATTTTGCCGAGTATATGATTAATTTCATCCTTTGTAGCTCCTTTTTTTAATACTAAAATCATCTATTTCCTCCTTCTCGAACTAATTTTTATCTACCATTAATTTTAAAATATGCTTAGCCAAATTTTCTTTTATTTCATTATGCCTTGGTACCGGTTGGACTACTTTTGTGTTTATATCATGCAACTTCCATTTCGGCAATTTTTCTTATATAAGGAACGGCATTTGATATTATATCATTGTAGATATCCTTAAGATTTTCCTTTAATTCGTCGAGAGATTCTCCCTGCGTCATATAATCCGGGTAATCATATAAATAGCCCAACCAAAAATTTTCATCCTGCCAATAGACAAACTTTATTTTATTCATTTCAATAACCTCCGATAACTTAATATTTTATCTTATATTGAAATAATTGTAAAATTCAAATCAACTTTTTCAGTGCTTTAACCAGCTTAACATTTTCTTTATGGGTGCCTACGGTAATTCTTACCATATCGGCGTAGCCGAATCTGTCCATCGGCCTTACTATAACGCCGAAATCCAAAAACCGTTCGGCCGTTTCGGCGGCTTTTCGCCCTTTTAATTTTACCAGTATAAAATTTGCCCCGGTTTCAACGAATTCTAAACCTGCTTTTTTAAAACAGCCGTAAAGATAATTTTTCTCGGTTTCATTCGTCGTTATAACTTTTTCGAGATATTCTTTATCCTTTAATACCGCCGCGGCGGCGGTTAAAGAAAGCGAATTGACGTTAAAAGGTTCGCGTACCCTATCCATTAATGAAATTAAATCTTTATGCCCTATTCCGTAACCCGCCCTGAGCCCGGCAAGCCCGTAAACCTTGGAAAACGTCCGCAAAACAAGAACGTTTGGATAATCTTCTATATTTATTTCTTCAACTAACGATTTGCCTATATATTCGATATAAGCTTCATCGACTATAATTAGCACGTTATCTTTTACTTTTTTAATGAAATCTATGATTTTATGGTTAGGAAAAAACGTGCCTGTAGGGTTATTCGGGTTGGATATAAAAACTATTTTTGTTTTGCCGTCTATTAATTTATACATATCGTCTAAATCGAGGGCATAATCTTTGAGCCTGCTTATTTTTAATTTTAAACCGAGCTGTTCGCCGGCAAGATAATACGCAACGAAAGAAGGGAACGGGGACACTATGTTTTCATCTTTTTCGCAAAACGTTCTGACGGCAATATCTATCAATTCGTTGGAGCCGTTTCCCAGTATAAAATTTTCGGCCGTAAACCTTTGGGCGCCGAAAAAATTAACTAATTCCTGCTTTAAATAAAAACCGGAGCCGTCGGGATATCTGTTTAGATTTTTAAGGCTTGCCTTAATCGCTTTTAAGGCTAAAGGCGAAGGGCCGAGCGGATTTTCGTTCGACGCCAGTTTAACGATATTCTTAATCCCTTTTTCCCTTTCTACTTCTTCTATGGGTTTGCCCGGAATATAAGGATTTATTTTATAAATATAATCGGGCGCTTTTACGTTAAAAGATTTCATAAATAAGTCCGTCCTTATTCTGTTTATTTATGCGAACCGGTAAATTTAATTACGGCGGCAGGTTTCTTAACGGAATAATCTTTAGGCTTGGCCGTTTTTTTAATGTCCTCAAGCGTATTCTGGATTACAGACCTTTCATAGATTTTAACCCATGCGCAATCCATATTTTCGTCGATTTCGCATTTATAATTTTTCATGCCTCCGCAGGGACCGTTCAATAAGCCTTTCGGGCAAAGCGTTACGGGGCAGATTCCGCCGGTTTCGTTTAAAACGCAGTTTCCGCATAAAGAACACATTTCTTTTAGCGAAGAAAGGTTTTCTATATTGCCGAGAAACATCGTGTCGACGCCCGAAACTACTTTTATATTATCGGGAAGTGCCAATACCGTGGACTGTACGCCGCTGCCGCACGACAAAACAAGAACGGTCTGCGATTTCGACAAACCCTCTTTGTTATCCCTTGCCGCTTTTCTGACTTTTTGCAGATGGCACATAGCGTCAATTACATATGTTCCTTCTACGGCAATATTTCTGCCGGTTAAAATATTCTTCATAGCCTCTACTTCCTTTGGGCCTCCCGTTCTGGAAGTATCGGAGCAGATGCCGCACCCGAATATAAAAACCGAGCCTCTGATTTTTTTAATTATGTCGTCTAATTCTTTTTGTTTGGATACTATCATATTATTTTTGCAACCGTCCCATCGCCGATTTAACCGTATTCTCCATTAAAACGGCCACGGTCAAAGGACCGACGCCGCCCGGCACCGGCGTTATTTTTGAAACTTTATTTATAACTTTATCAAAATTTACGTCTCCGCAAATTTTTCCGCCGATATTAGCAATGCCTACGTCTATTACGACCGCCCCGTCTTTAACGTAACCGTCGTCTATCAAATGCGCCTTGCCTGTCGCCGATATTAAAACGTCAGCTTTCGAGGCGATAGATTTTACGTCTTTCGTAAAAATATTTAAAGACGAAACGGTGGCGAACCTGTTCATAAGCATAACCGCAAGAGGTTTTCCCACGATGTTGCTCTGCCCTATTATAACGCAGTTTTTACCA
>JAJZLA010000325.1 GCA_021803845.1 bacterium
CGATGGCTACAAACAAGGATACATAGCTTATCATTAAAAAAAGATGCGCAAGCCAAAAATTATACTTTCCCGAAGCAAGTTTTTTTGATGCAGACTCTTCGGAATCGTCGCATTTTGCATATCTGTACTGCGTAAAAAAATTGAATATTAACGACCAAGCCTCAGTAACGTAAAGACTCAAAGGGATTTTCACGCTTTTATCGCTCAATACCGTCTTGCGGTACATATTGTATATGAAAGACGTCAGCATAATTGCAAGAAAAGCCGATATAGGCCAGTCAAAGAAATAATCTACTTTATCAGGAGATACCGCCTGCGCAAGAGTCGCTCCTGCGGCAGGATGAAGTCCGAATATAACCGCCCACTCAAGCAAAACTCCCAGCGCTACTATTAATATTGCGATGTACTCTGCATATTTAGACTTATATAATATTTTGGAAATCCCCGTCCAGTCGTATGCGCTTATTAAAAAACGGCGCAGCGACATCATAAGTTCGCCCGGTTCTGCTTTCCTTGGACAGTTCTTGGAACATTCACCGCAATAATAGCATAACCACGGGTCTAAATCGGCGGTCAGCTGTTCTTTCATTCCCCATCCCGCCATTATCATTTCTTTTCGCGGAAACGGTCTGTCCTCCGTCGACAAAGGACATACCGCGGAACACGTGCCGCACTGAAAGCATTTTTTAAAATTGCTTTCGCCTACTTCTTTTATATATTTAACCAACTCGTTGTCGGTCTTAATAACTGTGTTATTCAAAATATCCTCCCTATCTTAAAAGCCTTTATATGGATTTGGTCCAAGAGATTTAACTTTATTAACGAAGTCTTCGACTATTTCCGGCAGTTTCATATAGTCGGTATATTCGAGCTGAACCTGCCTGACTCTTTCTTCTTCCAGAACAAGCCTTGTAAGTGTTTCCTTCAGGTTTCCCATTCTGTAAGAAGCCAGTTCCGAACCTTTCGTGAAATGGCACTGATAGTCGTCTCCGTATTTACAGCCCAGCAAAAGAATGCCGTCTATGCCTTTCGAAAGAGCGTCGGCATACCATACGTTATTTATAGAGCCGAGACATCTTACCGGAATAACCCTTATATTGGAAGATAATTGCATTTTATTTAATCCAAGTACGTCTAATGCAGGATAAGCGTCGTTTTCGCATGCAAACACAAGTATCCTGTAATTTTCGTCGGTCGGATCTTCCGGAACATACGTGCTTTTAATCATAGAACCTATAATATCCGGCGAATAATTTTTAAACGATATTATTCTTACGGGACATGCGCCCATGCATATGCCGCATCTCCTGCATCTTTCCGGATTATACTGCGGCGTTCCTTTTTCGTCTTCGTCTATTGCGCCGAAAGGACATTCTTCGGTGCATCTTTTACACTGCGTACACCTTGGAAGGTCAAAAAACGGGTACGTAGTATCGTTTGAACGGGGGTGAACCGCCCTGCCTTTAGAAGTCTGCTCGATGCATTGTATAGCCTTTAAAACCGCTCCTTTAGCATCGTCAACCGAAAAAACCGTATCTAAAGGCATTCTTACCGAACCGGCGGGATATATTCCCGTCCTTCTTGATTCGTAGGGGAAGCATATAAAATTTGAATCCGGAAATCCGTAAACAAGGTCGGGCATTTCTTTACCCTGCCTGTAGGAAAGGTTTAACAAGCCGCTTTTCGGAACCTGAGCCGTCGAAACGGGCACGGAAGGCGGGCAGGATGCTCCGCTTGCAGACTGTATGTTTCCTACGTTTAAAGATGCGGCATTATCTTTTAATTCTATCTCTCCGGAATTCGGAACCATACCCGTAGCGAGAACTACCATTTCCGTATTTATATCGATATCTCCTCCAAAGAGGGTATCTTTTACTTTAACGCCAATGGTATTTCCGCTCTTGTCGAGCGACACGCCGGATACAATGCCTTTAACCATAAAAATGCCTTCGTCGTCCTGCATTTTTCTGTAAAAGTTTTCGTATTCGCCCATAGTTCTCATATCTTTGTATATAATGTAAACATTTGCATCTGGATTGTTCTTTCTGATTAAAGCGGCTTCTTTTAAGGAAGACATACAGCAAACGGTCGAACAGTAAGGAAGATGATTTTCGTCCCTTGAACCCGCACACTGAACAAACAATACCGACTTAACCGGCTTGCCGTCCGATTTTCTTTTTAATGCAAAATTTTCGGATTTTCCGTTGTCTGAAAGTTCGGAAAAAAGTTCCTCTAATTCTACGTTTGTTAAAATATCCGGCGTTAACCCGTATCCAAGATTATCTAATTTTTTTGCGTCGTAAGGCTTCCAGCCTGTGGCAACGACGATAGAACCCGCAATCTCTTTAACAGGCTCAGAACCTGAATTTCCTTCCGACGATTCTATTTCTACGTTGAATTTGCCGGGAGCTCCCGATATAGACTTAATTTTAGAATTTTTATATATTTTTATTTTATCGGATTTTTCCGCTTCGTTTATTAGCTCGCCTAATCCTTCCATTATCCAAGTATTTTTATCGAAAGGCGGCTTGGTTTCCCATTTTTTATATTTTGAAAAAGGAAATCCGCCGAGATTCTGCTTTTTTTCGACAAGAATTACGCCGTAACCCGCTTTTGCGGCGTTGACGGATGCGTTTAAACCGGTAACTCCGCCGCCTACTACGAGAACGGTTTTGTTAAGCTCCTGAATTAAAGGTTCCGGAAATGCAGATTTTTTTGCTCTCGATGCACCCATATTTATATAATCTTCGGCAAGAAGCTGGGTATTATTATCGTTCGGCGGGCTTATCCATATAACGTGCTCTCTTAAGTTTACCCTTTCGGTATG
>JAJZLA010000326.1 GCA_021803845.1 bacterium
ACGCTTACGCTTATCGTTATTCCCGTGCTCTATTATATGATAGAAGGGAGAAGGTGGCATAAAGAAGATATTCACGATAATCTGTAAAATATTAAATTTTTGAAATATATGTAAAATTAAATTAAATTAAATTAAATTAAATATTATTTTAAAACATCGAGGTTATTATTATGCCTATAAAATTTAATTGCGCAAACAGCTGTATTGCAGAAATAGATTTGGATTTAGGCGGTAAAAATTCATTTAACATTGCAGAAATAAACGAACTTATAAAAATATTCGAATCTAATCTAGAAAAAGAAATCGATTTAAAAGCCGTCGTTGTTAAAAGTACAAACGCCGATTATTTCGCTACCGGACCGGAAATTAAAGAAATAGCCGGATTAGACAAGGAAGACGCGAGATATTACGTTACGCTTCTTAATATTATGGCCAAACATATTACTACAATGCCTGCGCCTGTAATATGTATTATAAACGGCGCCGTAAGCGGCATAGGATTGGACATCGCTTCTACGTGCGATTTCAGGCTTGCAGGACCAAAAGCGTCATTTGCTGATTTGTCTTCTAAATACGGTATATTATATCCTTCCCATATTATTTTAAGACTGTCTTTTTTAATAGGAGTGCAGAAAACTAAAGAAATTTTGCTAAGTTCTAAGATATATTCTGCTGAAGATATGCATAGATTTAATTTTTTAACGGAGTATTTTAACGGCGAAAATTTCGAAAAAGGCGTTAAAGGATTTATTGAAAATTTTAAAAATCTTTCGGTTGATTCCTTAAGGCTTAAGAAAAAATTATTTATAAATTTATGGAAAAACTATTTGAAAAACAATCAGCTTCCCGCAGAAGAGATTTTTTCGGAAATTTTAAAAGAAGGTAAGGACTGGAAAAAATCCGTAAAAGATTTTTACGGCGATTCTTTATAAAACAATAAATTAATGAAACATTATTTTTCTCCAATTTCGGCATTTTTGGGATATACTTGAGAATAATAAAAAATTGTAGTATTATATAATTAATTTCATTCAACGCAATTTATTTAAATTTAAAATTAAGGAGGAATTTATTATGTCGTCCAAGATTAACGGATGCGATATTCCGGAGGATTTATACTACAGCGTAGAAAAACACGTCTGGGGAAAATTAGGCGACGACGGGATTGTAACCGTCGGAATGACGAGCGTAGCTCAAAGCTTAGCCGGTAAACTTTTATACCTTACTCCTAAAAAAGTCGGTCAAAAGATAGCCCAGCTTAAGTCCGTCGCAACCGTGGAAAGCGGAAAATACGTCGGCCCCGTTCCCGCTCCGTTTTCCGGAGAAATAACGGAAATAAACGAAGATGCGGTTAAAACAGTATCCTTAATAAATTCCGACCCTTACGGCAAAGGATGGGTATGCAGGATTAAAGCCGACAACATAGAATCGGATAAAAAAAATCTTCTTACAGGAAAAGAAGCGGTAGAAGCATACAAGAAAAAAATTGAAGCCGACGGAATTAAGTGCGAATAGAATAAATAAAACCGTAAAATATAAATTTATAAAAATTTGGAGTATATAAATGTCCATTTTTAACGAATGTAATCTGCCGGAAGACCTTTATTACGATATCGAAAATCAGGTTTGGGGCAGAAAAAACGCCGATGGAACTTTTACTTTCGGAATGACGGATCCGGCACAGTCTTTAGCCGGCAAGATTCTTTACGCAGACGTTAAGCCAATAGGCAGAATTATTAAAAAAGGGAAAAGCGCCGCTACTATAGAAAGCGGAAAATACGTCGGCCCTTTTCCGATGCCTTTTGCCGGCGAAATAACAGAGGTAAATAAAGAACTTGAAAACGATTCCCATATTATAAACGTAGACCCGTACGGAAAAGGCTGGATTGTAAAATTAAAGCCACTTCCTGAGTCCGTTTCGGACGTAAATTCCTTTCCTTTCGGCGAAGAAGCCGTCAAAGCCTACGTAAAAAAGCTCGAGAAGGAAGATATAATCTGCAAAAAGAGATAAATATGAGTTTTTATGAATATAACGAAAATATCGACGAAGAATATGCAGAAGGTTTTGAAATCAGAAAAAACTATTTCGATTCGGAAATAAGTTTTTACGCTCCAAGTATAAAATCTTACGAAACGGAAGATTTTAAAAATACCAAGTCGGACTCCTTTCCTCCTTTTTCGATTACCGGCGGTTCCTGTTCTTTAAAATGCGAACACTGCAATGCAGAAATTTTAAAATCTATGGCTCCGGCTTTAACTCCGGACGAACTGTTTGAAAGGGCTAATGCTATTTATGAGTCCGGAGGCTTAGGTTTTCTCCTGAGCGGAGGTTCTAACAGCAGGGGTATAGTAGATATCCTTCCGTACATAAAAACCGTTAAAAAGATAAAATCCGATTTAAACCTTAAAGTTATAGTGCATTGCGGGCTTATAACGGAAGAGATAGCCGATGGGCTTTTGGAAGCCGGAGTGGATTCCGCCATGCTCGATATTATCGGCGAAGAAGATACGATACGTAAAATTTATCATCTTAATGCCGAAGTTAAAGACTACGAAAATTCTTTAAAATACTTATCCGACAGAAAAATTCCATGCTCGCCGCATGTAGTAATCGGGTTAAAACACGGCGTAATAGCGGGAGAATTTAACGCAGTAGACATTATATCTAATTACGATATATCGTCGCTTGTATTAGTAGGTTTTATGCCTATGCACAATACGAAAATGGAAAACATGATTCCGCCTGCCGCAGAAGAGATAGGAAAGGTTTTTTTATATGCACGGAAAAAATTTATTAAAACTCCGGTTCTTTTAGG
>JAJZLA010000327.1 GCA_021803845.1 bacterium
GTATTCTCTTAAAAATATCATCGAAAAATACATAAAATCCGCCCGCGAAATTGCTTTCATAACCGTAATATCCTATATCGCCCTGTCTCTTCTTATAGGCGATTCCGTCATTACCCCCGCTATCAGTATATTGAGCGCGGTAGAAGGCATGAGCCTGATACCCTTTTTTAAAAATATAACGACCGATACGGTTGTTTTTATTTCAATTTTAATTACGCTCGGATTGTTCTGGTACCAGCATAAGGGAACGGAAAAAGTAGCAAATATCTTCAGCCCGGTCATGCTTTTGTGGTTTATCGTCATCGGCGCTTCCGGTTTTTTGTCGCTGGAGCATATGCCGCAAATTTTCTTAAAAGTTATAAATCCATGTTATGCTTTAAGGTTCGTTTTTAACGGAAATATTTCGGCAAACCGCTTAATAACCCACGGCATAATTTCATTATTCGTTCTGTCGGACGTTATACTCTCCGCGACGGGCGGAGAAGCCCTGTATGCCGATATGGGGCATATAGGCAGAAAACCGATTACAAAAGCATGGATTTTCGTATTTATCGCCCTTATTTTAAACTATATGGGGCAGGGAGCTTTCCTGCTTTCGCATAAAAACGATACGGACGCCTTTTTTAAGATGCTTTACTCGCAGTCTCACCTGTTTTACACGCCTGTCCTTATTTTAAGCATTGCGGCAACCGTAATAGCCTCTCAGGCCGTTATAAGCGGCATATTTTCCATCGTTTACCAGCTTATAAACAACAGGATTATCCCTCTTTTAAAAATAAGCTACAAATCCAGCGAAATCCAGTCCCAGATATATATAAGTTTTGCTAACTGGTTTTTGTTTTTAAGCGTTTTGGCGGCGATATTGATATTCAGGACGTCGAATAACCTTGCTATGGCTTACGGACTTGCCGTCAGCGGAACTATGACTTTTACCGGCATCTTAATAAACATACATTTCTTTCATAAGAGAAGATATTTTATGCTGTTTATTTCGCTGATAACTACGTTTGCGGATATTATGTTTTTAACTTCCAACCTGCTCTATAAAACCTTGCAGGGAGGTTATTTTGCCCTGATAATCGCCACGATACCTTTTGCAGTTATAATGATATACACGAAAGGACAGAAAAAGCTCCACAGTATATATAAGATGACCGATTTCAATATTTTTTTAAAAGAATACGAATACCGGTACAAAAATTTTTCCAAACTTGCCGGAACGTCACTTTTTTTTGCAAGCCTTTCGGACAAGGTATCCCCTTATATTATTAAAACCATGTTTAACAACAATATTATCTACGAAAGAAACATTTTCGTTTCTATAGAAAGAACCGAAAAGCCTTACGGAACCGACATACTGTTTAAAAACGACGTCGCCCCCGGACTGAGCCAATTTTCGATAAGAGCGGGTTATTCGGAAGTCGTTGACGTAGAAGCAATATTGAAGAGGTATAATATAGACGAAACCGTAATATTTTACGGTTTCGAGGAAATAGTCAGCAAAAATATATTCTGGAGAATATTCGCCCTCATCAAAAAGCTGTCCCCCTCGTTCGTCCGGTTTTATAAACTTCCTGCCGAAAAAGTCAACGGAGTAATGGTAAGGGTAAAGATGTAACGTTTCCTATAGGAATGGTTTTATATTTTTGCGGTATCTTTATATTTATAGCGCCTGTAAATTATAACGGCTATTGAAATTATTACGGCGAACATGCTGAGCACCTGCGAAACCCTGATGTTGTTTCCGAGCCATAAGCTGTCTATTCTCGTGCCTTCGGTAAAAAATCTCGTAATTCCGTACCATATTAAATAGCCTATCAAGATTTTACCGGCGGTTTTAGGTTTTTTTCTCGAAAGCCACATTAAAAAAACGAATCCGAAAAAATCCGGCACCGATTCAAAAAAGAACGAAGGCTCGAAATGGGAATACATAGTTAAATTTTCGGGGCGGGCGGCCTGAAAAGGATACCCCCATAAACCGAATATAAGGTGCTTAGGCGTATAAGCGTTTACCGGACGAAGGCCTTTTGCGATAGGCAGTCCCCAATTTACCGGATAGCCGAAAGCCTGCTGGTCTATAAAATTACCCCACCTTCCTATAGCCTGCCCCAAAAGAAGGCTCGGCGCAAGCATGTCTATATAGAGCCAGATGTTAAGTTTCTTTATGCGCGTATATAAGTAAAGCGTCAGGAGTCCGCCGATTTCGCCGCCGTATATAGCCAGTCCGCCCTGCCATATATAAAAAATGCTTAACGGGTTATTTGCGTAATATCCCCACGCGAATATTACATAATAAAGTCGGGCAAAGATAATCGAAACCGGTATGGCAAAAACCATAATGTTGATTATATTTTCGGGGTCTTCTCCCCAGGATTTTGCCCTGAAATAAGCAATGGCTATGCCTAAGACAAAACCTATTCCGATTAATATTCCGTACCAGTGAACGGGAAGGCTCCCAAAAAAAACGACGGGATTAGGGGCATACCAGTTATTAAAATTAAGCATAATTTTATTTTTATATTTTTATTTAACGGCTTTCGCAAAAGCGTAGGTTCTTTCGAAATATTCGTCTTTTAAACTGTTAATAGTAGCTTTCCCCGCATCGTAATTTTCCTGAATAAATTTTCCGTGTCCGATATAAATCCCGACATGCGAAATATATGACGCATATGTTCTAAAAAATAAAAGGTCTCCGGGCTTAAGCTCGTCCTTCGGAACGTATGTGCCCAATCTCGCCTGCTCCGCGGCCGTCCTTGGAAGATGGGGGTATCCTTTTCAGGCCGCCCGCCCCGAAAATTTAACTATGT
>JAJZLA010000013.1 GCA_021803845.1 bacterium
TAAATCAACGGCGTAGGTATTGATTCCAAAGCGGGTATAAATAGAATTTTGACTCGATAAAAAATAATTAAGCGTTGCCGGATTAGTTATAATATGGCACTTTTTAAAATACCTGTTATGCTGTTCGAGATATGCGAGGAACGGCAAGTATAGCGAATAAACGGATATTTCTTTATTTATTTGGTAAGTCCGGCTTATCGTCTTTTTTTCGTTTAACGCCTGATTTAACGTAATGTTATAACTTGAATTTGCCGCCGTTCCTACACTCAAGGCATAGCTCGACGTAGCAAGGACGAAAAGAAAATAAATCATTAAAAAGATACAGGCGAAAAGAATAATCGCCCTGAAAAGATTTTTAGTTAGCATTTTTTTACCTCCATTAAAAAATAATTTGTATTATATCAATATAGCGAAAGTCATCGTCCTGATGTATGATTTACAGACTGAACAGACTGTTGAGCGGTTTGCTGCTGGACTGCTCTTGCAACTGCCGCCGCACGTGCCGCCTGTTGCGCCGCTCTCATCGCTTGTTGCTGTGCCTGTCTTGCGGACTGCTGTTGCGCCGCTCTTTGCACGTCCCTGATATTTGCTTTTGATTGCATATCGGCCGCGGAAGTTTTAACCTGTTCCTGCTTTGAATTTTCTTTTAGGGATTGAGTATTATCGGTAACGACCGAATAATCGTTTACGCCACGAGTAAGGGCGGTATAAGTGCTGTTTTGCGTTGCATTTTTAGATTTTAAGGCGGCAACAACGTTATCGCTTTTTGCGCCTTGAAAGCCATTAACGGTAACGGCATAAGCATGGTCTATATGATTATATTCTTTCATATTAAGGGTTTTTTCCGTAGCATTTTTGCCTTTTTCGAAGCTAACGGTTATATTGTCCCCTTTAATTTCTTTTATCGTGCCGAATTGCCCGTTTTTTACGTCGTATTTTTTGTCGTTTTTACCGGTTTTAATTTCGTCGCCGACGCCTATTTCAATTTCTGCTTCTCTTGCCACTCCGCCGATTTTTTTAGCTAATTCGGTATCTTTTAAGTTTAAAGTATATGTAGTGTGAGTTAATTTAGTTCCAGCGACGGAAACGTTATCTTTTGCTTGAGTAATAGTCGAAAAAGTTTGGGAGTGTTGCAATGTAGTTTCGGACTTGTTTTTACCGACTGTATCGGTAAAGTTAGTATGGTCTTTTACGTCATAACCTTTATTTAATTTAGTAAAATGAAAATTGGAAATTTTAAAGTTTTCAAGTTTAAGCGTGTTATTAACTTTGTCAATTTCCGTAACTTTAAATTCCGCGCCTTTTTTGCCGATTCCCGCGGCGGATTCTTTTAAAAAAATAACATCGCCGATTTCGTAATTTTTCGCGTGTCTCATCTGCGTTTCCGAAAAGTTTTTATTTTCTTTTACGGTAAAGGTTTTAGCCTCGGTAACCTTGCCGTCTTTGACGTGTTGCTGATGAATAGTTTTATTGAAATATTGCCTGTCTTTATTCAAATTAGTTACTATTTTCGTATCGCCTTTTTTGGAAAGTTCGTTATATTGCTTTAAAGTCTCTTGTCTGAATGCCGCGTCGCCTTTTGTCTCGTGAATTTTGCCCGTCGCCTGCATTTTATCGAAAGCTTTATCTATTTTATTTTGGTTTAAATCTTTTACTACGTCTTTATATGCGGCGTCTTTTTGCCGCATACTTTCTTTCAGTTGCGATACAGTCATTCCGAATTTTTGGCTTTCATCGAATATCTTGCCGGCGCCGATCGCTTGCAATTGATTAATATCCCCAATGTTAATGTTTCTCGCTCCTGCGGCTTGCACTTTGTCAGTTATTGCTTTCATATCCTGCAAAGACGTCATAGACGCTTCGTCGTTGATTACTATATCGTTTGATTTTAAATCGTAATTTTTAAAACTTTCGATAGTCATGGACTCTACGCCTGCGCCTAAACTTTTTAACATCTCATCGGCAGCTTTGCCCTGAAAACTGATGGCGACGACGTTATAGCCGTTTTCTTTAGCAACTTGGTTAATCACATTAAGCATATCTGTTTTACCAGCTCCGGCAACGCCCTGAACGTCCTGAAAGCGGTCGTTTGATTTAAGGACGTTGTCAACTGTTTCTAACTGCTCTTTAGAGAGCTCAATTTTATTATCGGTTTCGTGATTTTTTACCGCTTTGTCTATTTGTTCCTGATTTTTTGCGATGGACTCAACCGCCCCTATGCCTGATTTCATTGTAGTTTCTACGCTTTTTTGCATTTCGCTTATTTCTTTTGTTGTGAAATTGCCGTTTTTTTCGATAAGTTCCCCGCTTTTTTGCATTACATCGATAGCCTTTTCAATGTCGGCTTTGACGGCAACTCCGACTGCATATTCAAGGGCTTTAGACGTAAGTTCGTTTTTGGAAATAACGGACTCTTTATTGGTTAAATCTTTTGCGGCGGCTTTAACCGCTTCAAATTCCTCCATATCAAGCCCGCCCGTTACCGACTGGCCGTTTTCTTTCGCTTTCTTTTGTGCTTTTTCGAGTTCGTCTTTGATATCGATACCAAGCCCCGCTTCACGTTTTTTCCATTCATCTTTTAAACTTTCAGAAGTAACGTGTCCCATATCCTTGTCCGGGCGAGTGGCAAGGGTAGCCATTTCTTTTAATTCGGATTCGGAAAGATTAGGATATTGTTCTTTAAGTTCGTTGTATTTTTCGGAAATATCTTTGCTTCGTTTAGAAAATTCGTTAATTGCTTCGTCAGATACGCCTTGAATTTTAAAGCCGTTTTTAGTTATTTCGACCGCAATGCCTGACTTGACCAATTCATTTGCGAGCGTATTTGTAAAATCTCTTGAGATTAAGGTTTGAGACCTGTAAATCTCAAGCGGCTCTATCGCTTTCATAGAGCCGTCGGCGGTTTGCGTCATATTCATCATAACTGCATGGACGTGGACGCCCGGATCGCCGGCACGAGTAACATCGTGCCGAAAAGTTGCAAAAATAAGATTGTCGCTATTTACCTTAACGGTTTCGTTGCCTGTCGTTTCTCTGTATTGAATTTGTCCTGTCTCAACGTGAGACATTGTTTCAAGCACGGCCTTGTCAATTGCTTTGTCTATTGCCTCCCGAATTTCTTGACTGCCAAACTCCCGCGCTATCGAGACGCTTTTATCGGGTGAAAAAGTAATATCGTAGGTCTCGCGATGATTTTCCCGCCCGGCGTTATAAACAAGAGCTTCCGAACCGTCAACGCTATAGCCTTTTGCAAGATTGTCAAACGCTTGCTTTTCGACTGCTTGATTTTCTTTAAGGCCTACGGTTTCAAGACCTTTGCCATGCCATTCGCCGGTAGTTTGTCCTTTCTGTTCGTAATATTCGCCGGCGTTTTGAGCATAATAATCAAATCCCGAACCGCCGGAACTTCCGCCCGATGATACCGAAGCCGCCATTTTTTGCCTCCTTATTGATTGACATTTTTATCAAATTTAAAAGAGTTATTAAGTATAAATCCTTCATTTTTAGCAGGCAAATTAACATCAGGAATTTTGGTAAATTGCCAATTCTTCAAAATACGAATATATGCCGTCCAGTTATCCATGCTTTGAAATTCAGACGGTAGAATTAAGGGCTTAATCTGTTGCGCGTCCTGCGAATTACTGTCAGCTCCCATATCGTTCGCGGAATGGGACGTTTGCCAAGCCTCATTAGCTCCGACGAGGTCGCTTGCAAATTTAGCGTTTTCAGCTTCGTTCTGTGCGAGCAGAAAATAATTACTGCATGCGTTTATTATCGTATTTCTCGTTTCCCTACCATATAACTTGTCAAATTGCCCGACATCCTGAATACCTACAAAAGTTCTTATTCCCTTGGACCTGCCTTGTGTTAGCAGATCTACGACGCTTGTAAGTTTGCCTAATGTCCCCAATTCGTCCAATAAAAAATAAAATCTACGGGTCCGGCTTTCGGAAAAGGATAAACAATTTTTGGCAAGTAAATCAATAAAAAGAGTAAGTAACGGACGCTGAATATCCTTGATTTTTGGATTATTTGCAACGAAAATAAACCGCTTTTCAGTATCGGCAAGCCACTTACGAATTGAAAAATCGCCGTCCTCTGCATATTCTAACCACGAAATATAACGCATGAGCGTTGACATAACATCGCTTGCATTTCTCGGATTAGAGATATGGACGGCCTCAGGTGCATTTTGTTCAACTAAAAATTCATAGATGTCTTCGACTTTTTGACTTAAAGCTTTAAAAAGTTCTTTATTTTTATACTTGCCGGACAAGATAAATTCTCTCGTAATTGCGATAAAAATTCCCCTGGCGGTATCGTTCCAATGCTGTTCTGCTCCAGTCGCATCAGGTATAAGGCTTTTGGCAAGAGATATCAAATCGGCCTTGTCGTCAATTTCGTTCACGATAGACCATTTTATCGAGCGGGCGTCGGCTACGTTTAGAATTAAGTCTTTAGTTTTGTCAAAAAACATAGGGATATAATCAAACTTTTCGTCGTAGATTATGCCTTTTTCATTACGTTCTATTAATTTTAAAATGATGTGATTAAATATAGTAGATTTACCGGCGCCGGGGCGTCCGAACAAAAAATTCTGTTTGTCCTCTGCGTCGATGGGCAATTCGACAGCGCCGACCATAATATTTTTATTTTCAGCTTTTCTTTTTTTAGAGGATATGACTTTTTTAAATTTACTCGGCATTATAATTTTTGCGCCCCTGACGTGCTTGCCGCCCTTTTTATCACCTTTGAAAATTATAAAAATATAAAGAATATAAAAGGCAACAATAAACAAAGAAGCGGCCGGGTATTTATGAATTAAACTAACGGCTTGATTAATAAAATTTTTAAATAAATTATATAGTCTTTCCATTATTTTTTACCTCATCGTTATTTAAAATTTTAGTTAAAAATTGCTCTTTAAACTTTAAAAAATTTTCGGAATTTAGGTCGCTTTCTTTTTTAAAAAACGATAAAGTTATACTGCCCGCTTCTTTTATTTTTTCTTGTTCCGCCTGCCTGATTTCCGCTTGCAATTTTTTAATTTTTTCTTGCAAAATCTTAATGTTTTTCATAAAACTGCCTCCTATTTTTTAAAATTAATCTTGACTTATTTTTTCGAAAAAACTTTGCTTTGCCGATTTTTTTTGTTCAGGTTTTTCCGCTTCCGCAGGTTCGTTTTTTGGCTCTGGTTGAATTGGCGGAATTACGGAATTGTTTAACAAAAACTTACGCAAAAAATAACGATAGTCGGTAAACTCTTTATTGATTTTTGTTACGATGTTTTTCGACAAAAAATTTAAGAGTTCTCGATAATCATTTTGATTTTTCGATAATCCTTTTTCGATTAAATCAATCATAGTTTGATTTATAGATTTGTTATTTTTCGATAACTCTTTGATTCTTAAATAAAGATTTTCATCGATTCTTAAAAGTATTTCTTTTTTGTTTTTCATCTTGTAAAAAACCTCCTTTTTTTATAAAGCGAAAGCCGATAAATTTTGAAATTTTTTATATTAAAAATCTTAAAAAAGTAAGAAAAAAAAGACGATATCAAGTGATAGCACTTTTTGGCATTTTTTAGAATGTGATTTTTAGTCAATAAATATCTGATATTAAAGACATTAAAAAAATAAAAATGCTATCATTTGCTATCATCATTAAAAAGAATAACGATAAGGCTTTGGATAGGTTTTTAAAAAAGCAAGTCAGTTGCGTGGGGTGTGCCTCTTTTCTGTGGTTTTTGTTTTTGTTTTTTATTGGATAGCCGTTTTTTGTTTTTTTTAGTTTTGGTTCTCCCGCTCCATCTGCCTTATCTTATTCTCAAATTTTAAAATTTGATTATCAATTTTTTTTTGTGTTTCTATCCCTGCTTCTCTTTTTAAATATATTAATCTTTCAATATATCGATTTAGTTTTTGAGTTCGTTCGGTTTTAAGTTTATCTTTCATATTTTTAAATAAAAAATATAGATAATAATAAAAAAGTTAAAGTAGATATGACTGACAAAATAAAAAATATAACGACGATATCGATTATCATTTTTCCTGCTCCCGATTAAAAAAAATAATTAACGAATTAACGAAATAGCGAACAAAAACATAATGACGAAAGGTATTATCGAAAATCCAAACACGACTAAAATTTTTCGAACATTTTTTAATTTTCCGCTCCGATCGAATTTATAAATAAAAGGTTCGATAGAAAATAAAAAAGTTAGATAGAAAATTAAAAAAAATAAAATATAAACTGACAAGTTTTTCATGTCCGGTCTCCCGATTTTTTTTAATTAAATTTTTAAAATAAAAATATAAATAACAGAGAACCAAAAAACAAAATCCAAAACTAAGATAGACGAATAAATTGAAAGTTTTAAGAAGTCGATATTTTTCATTTTTTTAACCTCCCTTGCCCCTTGCCCGCCTTTTTCAAGAGCGGGCGGTAATTTTTCTTAAAAAATTAAGTTAAATTATTATGCTTTTTTTTCGTTTGCGATTTTGCTTTTTTAGTGATTGAATGAGTTTGCGGAGTTTGCGTTTGCATTTTATTATGCTTTGCTTGCGAAATTACAGATACAATCAGAGAAAAAGCAACGATAAACAAAAGCGGTATAATTATTACTTTTAATTTCATTTGACCTCCTTTGCCCGCCTTTCGGCGGGCGTTAAATAATAAGTTAAAAAAATTAAAAATGTAAAGTCAAAAGTTTGACTGTAAACAAATAGCCCAAACCTTCTAAAGCTGCAACGCCTACATTAAAATTGCCGTTAGACGTAGACGCGGTCAAGCCCTGCGCTCCGTTCGGCAACTGTCCGGTCATGCTAATCGACGGGATAGCCGCCGTTGCTCCTGCGCCTGTGCCTTTTTGAATAGACGGGAGCTGTCCGGTTAAATTGATAGACTGCGCCTGCGCCATTCTGATATTGTTGGATACATGCGCGGGCGCTGGGTTTACTGCCTGCGGATAACCGCCGCTCGGTATTACGCCCGTCAAAGCTATTGACTGCGCAGCAAACGCCTTGCCTGCAAAAGCAAAGGCAAATACAAGAGCTAAAACTAATACGAACTTTTTCATTTTAATCACCTCCCTTTTTTTAAAAATTTTTATAAAAAATAAAGTTAAATTTCATCTAATTTTGCGAGCTTTTCTTTCTTTTTCGACGAGTCAAATTCCAAAAGGATTTTCCATTCGTCGGTCTCGGATTTTCCGAGCTTGATTTTAGCATCGAACTCTTTGCCCGCTTTGTTCTTAAATCCCACTACTTGAATTTTTTGTCCGGCAAGCAATTTTTCGAAAGTGCTACGCGAGATTTTCTTATTTAGAATTTGTTTAAACACGATAAAATCGCAACCGCTCGCTTTTTGAGTCTTCCAATCGTAGCAGTGATTTTCGCACTCAAAAACCGCGTCGGTTTCCATAATTAAACCCTTGCAGACGGGACATTCCATAATTTTTTACCTCCAGTTTTTAGAATTTAAAATAAAATAAAAAACTTTGTTAATTTGAATGAAAATAAATTCAAAGATAAAATTAAGAGCTGACAAAAAGTTTTTAGGATTAAAAATAAGCTCATATATACAAACCATAATGCAGATAAATAAAATAATTTTTTCCATTTCCGTTTCTCCCGATTAAAATTAATTTTTTCCTTACATTAATTAAGCGAAAGCCGTGTTTGACTTTCAGGTTGACTATTAACAAAGTCAGATATCGCCTGCCTGATGAATTTTGATAATTTGATACCCTTTTCGTTCATCAGCTTTTCGGCAAAATCACGCTCTTTTCTTGGAATGCGAACCGACAATTTAACGTCTTTGATTTTCTTTTCTTTTTTCATTTTTAACCTCCCGATTAATTTTTTTTTAAAATTTAAACTTCCTATGCTTAATTAGCGAAAGCCGCAAAAAAAATATCAGGACCGGCGCCGATTTAAAAAAAATAAAAAGTTTTTCATTGGATAGCCTTTTTTAAAAAAGAAAAACCGCCGTATTTGCCTTTTAAGGCGTTTTTGTAAATCGGTTAATGGGGTTTTATACCTAAAATAAAAATCAAAGGCTTTAAAAAGACGCGAATTAACCGAGAACTACGTTAAGGGTTTAACCTCCCGTCAGCATTCCGAATCCGCCATAGATATTCTCGACAGACGTTATGCAAATGGAGAAATCGACGATGCCGAATATAAAAGGATAAAGGCAAATATCGAAAGTTAATTACTTAAAAGGAGGCGATTTTATGTTGTTAACTCTTATAATATTTATGGTGTTCATGTCGTTCTTGATAATCGGGATTGCATGGTTAGGAACGCGGTATCGTAAAAGAGCAGAAATAGAAAAAGACGTTCCAATTAAACAAGCGGAAAATAACCATAAGCCTAAAGGTTCTTTATTGGTAACTCTATTTTTTTTGGATAACCCGCTCATATGGGCTTTGTTTCCGTCGGCAAGACGTTCTATCAGGGACTACCTAAATAGGGATTAATTTTTTTCAAATCAAATTTCCGCATTGCGGTCAAAAAAGTTATTTTATAACGTTGTTTTAAACCTACAAACCTGCGTTGTTACTGAATTGTTACTGGTTGTTACTGGTTGTTACTACTTTTGTTACTGGTTTTTGTCAGTAAATATATAGGTTGTTACTGGTTTGGGTATAAAATAGGAAAAAGTAGCAGGCAAATTTTTTTTTATTTTTTTTCGGATAAAAGTTTAAAAATGCAAAAACCAGTAACAACCAGTAATAAGATTGTATATATAAGGATTTGCGGGTTGTTACTGGTTTGAATTTAATATCCAAACCAGTAACATTTTTATAAAGAGGGTTAAATTAGAAAAGTGTCCAAGCTTTGATTGTTTTTTGTCCTGTTCTTAAGGTTTTAATTTTACCGAGTCCTGCGGATAATTTAATGCTGAGTTTAACTTTAGACATTATTTTCATTTGATTTATTTTTTCCGGGTCGGGGTCTTGGGCTAAACCGTGAACAGATAAAAGATATAACGAATATGAAAGGTTAGACGATACATACTTATCGCTTATCTCTTTCTCGAGGTTTTTAATTCGATAATTAGTTTCGTGACTATTGGTAGAAAAAGATATTAATTCGTTTAACCAGTCATACAGCTTGTCATGTTTTTTCTGGATTAATAAATCCGAAAATATAGTCGTCCATTCCTGCGTAGTCCGCTGGACTATTACTTTTTCGTCATTCAGAAAAATATTAAGGGCGTCGGTCGAATTGTCATTATATGATAATAGTATTGCCCAAAACTTAACGCATTCTCCGGATTCTATTTTACTAACTAACTCGGCTATTTCTGCTTTTGTATAGATATAGTCGAGGCTTTGGTTTGCCGTAAATATTGAATACCGGCGGTCGCTGTTTTCGATAGAAACGGGTATCGCATTATTTGAGAAAAATATACAATTAGCGTAATTCCTGACTTGCCGGGGTTTGATAAATTTTTGATTTACGATTAAGAAATCGTCCGAAATAATTTGCTTTAATTTTTCATACAACGTTGTTCCGTCCCTGAAATCCGGCTTAACTTCATTGAATGCCACAAAAAGTTTATTTTCCAAATCGCCGTTGAATTCGCTCTTAAGACTTTCGTTACTTAAAGTTATTACTTGGCTATCGTCCTGCGGATTTTCTGCGCCATTTCCGAAAAAAGGCCTTATTATTTTTTCAAATAGTAAGCCTTTGCCCGTTCCCTGCAAACCTTTAATAATAATTGCGTTTCTGGTCTTTTTATTCGTCTGTGCTATATAACTTAACCAGTTTAAGAAATACCGGCGCTCGTCTGGTTTAATAAATAGATTGCTAATAATAGCCCAAACCGCCGGAGCTTCGGACTGCAACGTAGTTTCAAGTATATTATATTCAAGTTTTCCGCTTTTTAATTGAATTTCTGTTGCGTAATTTTCTGCCTTAAGTCTGGTTTCCGATTTTTTAAAAGTATTTATTTTAAATTTTTCAAGCCCTTTACTAAATTCTATAGTTTTGCTGTTTTCTGGGTTAAATTCAATTCTGCATGGCGGGAGCGCCGCGTCTTTTAAAGTTAGGCGAGGGTCTATTCCTAACAGACTTTGTAAGCTTGATATTTTTTCGAGATATAGGGTTTTTTGTGTTGATTTTTCAAATATTATAATCTGTTCAGAATGAATAATATCAAGACCTACGTAAACAGGGCTTGTAGTGTCTGCAAATTGCCACTCCCCAAACCATTTTGCAAATTGAATTAGTATATTCTTTTTATCTTCCGTCTCAATGATTTTATTTTTAACCATAGAAGTTAGATATATAAGGGTTTTATTCGGTTCGAGAGGTTTAGGTTCTGTTTTTTTAATTTTTGTAATATCACTAAAATTAAGCCCACGGACGAGGACGTCATTAGCGTCTTTGGCTATTTCTTTATCGCAACGCCATAAAATATAATTATAATTCTCAGGCAATCGTTCGATAGCCTGTCTGCCCGCTTCGTCATTGTCGGCAAAAAAAATCGGGTTTTTACCGGCATTTTTAATTATTTCCGCAAGTTCTGGTTTTAGGAATGTTGCGCCGCCGCCGGCTATGGCATTGTAACCCATTTTTATCATCGACAAAGCGTCAATTTCCCCTTCTACTATATAAACGTCGGCAAGTTCTGATTTTATTAAGGCATTTGAAAAATTAAAGGCTATCGTTGTATTTTTTGGAATAAGCTTATAATTTGGTTTTTTGCCAGTCTCCGGATCGGCGTAGATTCCGCGAACGGAATAACCTACTACGCCGTTTGAATTACAATAGGAAAAAGCAAGGTAGCCCGGATTACTTATTTTAACCTGTTCTATGTCAATATCTAAAATGCCCCGTCCCGCCAAATATTGTTTTTCAATTTTGGTTAATGGTTTTAGTATTTTCCATTCGTCGGCATAATTGCGCTGCGGTTTTTCTGCCTCCGGTTCTTGTTTTTTCGCTTTTAGTTCTACTACTTTGCTTGCCTGTTCCATTTTTTCACCCCTTTCCCGACGGATATTTTTTTCAAATATCGGTATATTTAATATGTCATATAAGTTTAGGGTTTCAATTAATTCAGTGCGAGTATATGCCCGCCCACAAGAATAACAATATAGGGTTGGTGTTTCTGGATTATCGTTAATTTGTGCCTCGAAGTTGTCTTTTTTAAGCGGTTCGCCGCTTTTGCAAATCGGACAACGACAAACTACATTGTTTCCCGTCCGCATTGTCTCGACGCCGGAGGCATGCAGGATATCAAATATGGAATAATCGCTAATCTTATTCATTTTTATCGCCTCCCGCAAAATCAAACGCCTGTTGACTTTTAAGCCTTTTTGCCCTGCCTGTGCGGGGGCGGGGTGGCTTGATGTCTATCGTTATTATATCGTCGTTCGGCTCGTCGTCCGGCATTGCGAATAAGTCCGGCGCCGGCTCGTCGTCGTCCATGTCCACGTCGTCGATATGCTCGCATATGTATTCTTGCAATAACAAGTCTGCTTCTGGGCTAATACCGACAGTAGATAGGTCAGATATATAATCATACAGCGTCGCATTGTCGCCGCCGTCCGTCATTATGACAGCGTCCAAGCTCTTAATCCCGCCCCGCGCCACAAAGTAGGCTTGACGTGCGCGTAACATCGCCGGCGCAGTCCTGCTGGCGTCGCTGGTTTCGCGGGTCACAATATCCCGCCAAAATTGACGAATTTTAAAATTTATAAAATTTTGTGTCTTTTTTTCAGTTTTTTCGTTCCATTCCGTAAAAATTGAAGGGTAGAAATGAGGATTTTTGACGGCGTGATTAATTAAGTCGGATATGATTTTCCGGCGGATATCGCCTGATAGCACGTCGTCGTTGATTTTGTCGTCTTCGATTGTAGAATAATTGGCAATATATAGTATATCGAGGAGATTAGCTAATTGGTCGATATAGAATTGGCGCTGTTCTTTATTGTTTATTTTTGGAATATTTATATTATAGAACGGGGCGGGGCTTGCATTTTCGGGCGGCGCTGTCGGCGGAGCATTGCTTTCAGCGGCTTCGGTTGCTATCTGCCTGCCGTCTGGCTCGGCAATTTTTGTTAATTTTTCTAAAAAATAAAAAAGCTGACAAAGTAGGAGTGTAGCTTGATATTCTTTTGATTTTTCGACAAATTCGTCGGCTTTTTTTAATAAAAGTAAAATTAGAACAATAATCTGAATACCGGGGAGTGCCGCCCCTATCCATTGCGCCGGCGTCAGCGGTTCGGCCTTTAAGCTTGTTTTTTGAATTTTAGTGATGTCTGCAACATTTATGTTTTTCATTTTTTACCTCCGATTTTTAGTTTTAATTTTCTAAAAGTTTGTAATTTTTCTCAATTATCTTAATTATGCATTCTGTCAATAGTTTGCTGACTTTTATGTTCATTTTGCACGCAATTTTGTCTAAATCTTGTTTGGTTTTTGTATTAATCCTAATATGTAAATGAGTGTCTTTGCTTATCATTTTTTTCACCTCCCTTTTTTGTTTTTATCTCTTTTTATTTTAATTATATCATATTTTAAAATTAAGTCAACACTTTTTTTTATTTTTTTTAATTTATTTTTGTCCGCCGTGCGATTATTTTAAAGCTGTAATGTAAACTTTTTTTGTCCGCAATGCGTTTTTATATCCTTTTTTATGTCAACACATATTGAGATAAAAAACGACAAAATACTAAATAAAAATACGATATAATACAATATGATAAAATATGGACTGAATTTTAAGGCTTTTTCCTTTTTTCAGCTTAATAAAATCAATAACTTACAATTTGTCAACACACGATTAAATACAGGAAAAATAAGGATTAGAAAGGTTTTTAAATTGGATAGGCTTGTTATTTTTTAAAAATTATAACAGAATTATAACAGAATTTAACAAAAACGGTATAAAAAGAGATAAAAACAGAATAAATAAAAATGCTATTAACATCAGTAAATAAGCCGCAATGCCGTTATTTCATTAAGTTTAATTTTTTCTTAAAAAGCGTCTGTTAATCACTGGGTCGATGGTTCGAATCCGTCTCGGGGAGCCAGTTTAAAACCTCTATAAATAAGTCTTTCCAGACTATCTTAAGATATTTCATCAAGATAGACGATAATCTTGCCACTAAAAAT
>JAJZLA010000328.1 GCA_021803845.1 bacterium
CCTCGTCGCCAGGTTTAACCGAAACTGCAAGGATATATTACCGCAGTAAAATCCGAAGAAGGTTTTAAGACAGTCATGGAATTGGTGAAAAAAGAAACCTTGAAATACAAGCATATATTTCCTGCGGGCAGGCTTGATTTTATGAGCGAGGGTATGCTGATACTTACCAACGACGGCGATTTTTCTTATAAATTGACGCATCCAAAATTCGATGTATTAAAAACCTATATAGTAGAAGTTAAAGGAGATCTGACTTCAGACCTTTTCAACAGAATAAGAAAAGGCGTAAGACTCGAAGAAACCGGTCTTTTAAAACCGGACGACGTAAGAATAGTCAGAAAAAATCCCAATAAGTTTATACTGTCGATTGATTTAACCCACGGAAAAAACCGTGAAATAAGACGCCTTATGGAGTTTTTTAATCTTAAGATTTTAATGCTTAAAAGAGTAAGAATAGGCGGACTGTATATAGGCGACCTGCCTTCGGGCGAATACCGCATATTAAACAAAAAAACCGCGGAGTTGGCTATTTCCAACGCAGACTCGGATTAATATGCGATAAAATTAATTCATGCTTGCTATTTTTGAACGGTACGTTTCGAGACTGCCGGAAACGGGAGCAATATATATATCGCCGAATAGTTGAATCTGGTCGATACTTATAAGGAGCAGTCTTGCCATTTCTAATACCGCAAGAAAATATGTAAAAAATTCATCTTTGTTGCGGCTGTTTTTTACGATTACTCCAAAAGTGATATTATTGCCTGTATGCGCAATAGTATATGAATTATCTTCTGAATTATCTGCGGCGTTAAAATTCTCGAAATAATAAATATTGTCGTTAAATTTCTCCATTATTTCTATGATTTTTTCTTTTACGGAAAAGTTTTCTTTGGCTACTTCATATACGCTAATCCTGTTTTGTGCTTCTTTAATTTTATCGTAAAAATATTTAGAGAGTATGAAAATATTTGCTTCAAAAACGACTCCGTTATTTTTATTCGGATTTTGCACGATAAGAGCGCCGTTTTCGTCTTCACTTTCATTGTTTTGAATAATTTTAACTCCGAACACGTCGCGCCCGAGTATAGGACGATTATTTAAAAATTCGGCAACTTCTTTGACTTTTTTATACTCTAAAAGCATATCTGCCAATTCGGCTCTCGGGTCTTCTATATCGCCGTCATCGTCTTCGCCGTTTCCGGCATTGCGTTTAGGCAGAAGCATTACCGATTTAATATATATAAGCTGCGCCGCCATCACTATGAAATCTCCGCCGGAATCTAAATTTAAGGCGCCAACTCCGTTCATGTCTTCCGCAGCGTCTCCTTCTTCGGTCAAAATTCCGTTTTTTTCGTCTATGCCTATAGCTTCCAAATATTGATTCGTAATTTCAACTATCGGAATATCGTATATATTTATTTTATTTTTTTTAATTAAAGTTAAAAGCAGATCTAAGGGTCCGTTGTAGGCTTCGAGGTTTACTTTGGGATAAAAGGAATTTGAATTTGAAGAAGCAGTTACGGCATTTTGCCGTTTAATCGGATGCATTATTATAAACTATAATATATATAACAAAATTAAAATACGGCAATTCATTAAAAATAAAGATTTTTTAAAACTATATCGTTTACTATAAAGTTAAAAGAAACCGCTAAAAAATTGCCCGGATCGATTAAAAGCAGTATTAAAATTAAAAATATGCCGAAAGGTTCTAATTTGCTTAAGTAACCCGAAAAAGGTTCCGGTAAAAGACTGACGGCTATCCTGCCGCCGTCCAAAGGAGGAATAGGTATCAAATTAAACGTTCCGAGTATTACATTTATCATTATGCCGATAAAAAGCATAAAAGTTACCGGATAAACAAAAAATTTAAACACAGAGGAACCGTGAACTGCCTGGAAGTGAAGATGACTAATGAAGTATGCAAGATATAAATTCATAACCGGAAATTCAAAAAGTATAATCTTTAAAAAAACAAAACATATAAAAGCCAGAATAAAATTAGTGACCGGCCCTGCCGCCGCAACGAATCCCGTATCTCTTTTAGGATTTTTAAGCCCGTTAAAATTTACCGGAACAGGTTTTGCATAGCCGAATAAGAAAGGAGAACCCACTAAAATTAATAATAAAGGGAGGAGTATAGTTCCAAACGGGTCGATATGCTTAATAGGATTAAGCGTCAGCCTGCCTGCGTTTTTTGCGGTATCGTCGCCGAATATATGGGCTACGTAGCCGTGTGAAACCTCGTGAAGTATGATGGCGAATAAAACCGGAATTATTGCAATTACTATAAGCTGAATCGTATTATTCATATTGAATCATTATACGATTATTTTTCCTTATAAATCAACATAATTTTATTATTCTTTGTTATTCTATTCGCAATGTTTATTGTTTTGTTTTAATTTTTCCGTTAATTTTTTGTCCGCAATATTATATAATGATAATATATTACATAAACATGAAAACAAACCATAAACTTTATAGCAAACTTAATGCCGACGTTCTGCCTTTCGTCCAAAAACCGGTCAGATATCTTGGTTTGGAAACAGGAACTACTATAAAAGATATCAAAAATATCCCTTTAAAATTTGCTTTGGCTTTCCCCGATTTTTACGAACTCGGCATGAGCCATATAGGAATGGGAATAATATACGATATTTTAAACTCCATAAATTATATTGCCTGCGAAAGGGTTTACCTGCCTTATCCGGATATGAACGCAAAACTTAAAGAGCATAATATTCCTTTATTTTCTTTAGAATCTTTCGAAGAAATTAAAAATTTCGACATAG
>JAJZLA010000329.1 GCA_021803845.1 bacterium
TATTCCGATTACGTAAATATACTGTCCGGGATTCGAATCGGTAGAAATTTGATAACCCGAAACAAACCCCGCATTCGGCGGTATAACGTTATTGCCGTTAACCGTCCATGACGAAGGAAGCAGGTTGTCTTCCTGCATTGCGTAAGGAAGAGAAACGCCCGCAGGGGGGATTATGCTGCCGCCGTTTACCTGCATATAAGAATTTACGGCCGATTCTAATTTAGTAACCGATTGAACCGTCGCCGTAACGTTTGAAGAACCGATTAGTCCGTTATAAACCATTAGTCCGCCTGCAGAAAGTATTCCGACGACTATCATTGCAACTATTATTTCCATAAGTGTAAAACCTTTTCCGTTGTTATAAATTTTCAGCGCATGCAAATTCGATTTTTTATTAATTTTTTGGCTTTTTTTGCTTTTAATTTTAACTTCTTTCTTTTTTAGCGCAATCATAATTTTCCTCCTGATAAATTTAATTTTTATTGTTTTTTTAATTTTAAAATTTTATTAATAATTAGCCGACAAACCTACCATTCCCTGAATAAGAGGCAGAAATAAAGAAAAAAACATTAATAGCAGAAAAAATACTACGCCTGCCATTGCAAGCAAGAATAATCCTTTAGTAAATATTTTCATATATCTGTCCGCTTTTTCCTTAAATTCTTTCGACAGGCGCAAAACCGTTTCGGATAAAAAACCTCCTATTTCCCCGTACCTTATCGATTCTACGGCGTCCACCGGCAAAAAATCCGCTTTATGCAAAGAATCAAACAGCGTATTGCCGCTAATTAAATCTTGATAAACCGATTTAAATTTATTTCTAAAATAAATTTTGGAACTGTTTTTTCCAAAATAATCGAATACGGCATTAACCGTCACGCCCGAAGATATCATTAAAGAAAATTGATAAAAAATCCAGTTTAAGTAAGAATAATTTATAATATTTTTTAACTGCGGAATATTTTGTAAAAAAGAAAATGCCTTAGTTTTTATACTTAACAAATCAGACAAAAAAGAGGTGAAAATAACAGCGGCGAAAAATGTTATATAGATAAAAATATTTTTTAACCGCCTGAACAATTTCAGCGTATAAACAGTGGACAAGGGAATATTCGGAAACTGCTTAAAAAATACCGAAAAAGTCGGAACGACGTAATAAAGAAAAACCGAAAAAGCTATAAACAACAGTAAAAACAAAAATAATGGATAAGCTAAAGTCCCGATAATATTTTTTTTATAAATATTTTTAGTTTCGAAATATTCTGATATTTTTAAGAAAGATTCCGAATAATCGCCGGTAGATTCCGCTAAGTCTATTAAAGAAAGCACTATTTCTTCAAAATTATTCAGCGCAAAAGTTTCCTTAACTCTTTCACCCTTATCCAGCAAATAAATGCATTTTTTTATCAATTTTTTACGATTTTTTATCTTTGACTGCTTGTGGCTGTAATATAGATACTTTAATAAATACGGCAAATCATATTTTTTTGAATATTCGGGCTTTGCTATATCTTTATCCATGTAACTAAAAGCTTTGCCGACCGAACCGGTAGATTTAACGAGATGATGCAGTTCGTTAAAAAATATCGAAAGTTCGGCGTCTTTCATTCCTCCGTTGACGGCCGGGTTTATTGCGTCTAAAAAAATATTGGGCAAAACAAAAGACGGCATATAGCCTTCTTCTAAAATCAGCGTTTCCGCATCCGTTAAATTCGGCGCTTTAATATTCTTTATCAGACTTTTGCCTTCCGGGGTATAAAACCTGACTAAATAGTTTTTTAGCATAAAATCTACCTTGACAGACCGAAATAAACTTGAGGATCTATCTCGCCCGCAAGCAATTTTTCAAACGCCTGCGTTTTTAAAGATTTAAATCCTGATAAATTTATTAAAACTGACTCTAAATAAGACGGATTAAACAACAAATTTAAGTCTTTATAGATTGCTTCTTTTGCCGCCTCGTTAAACTCGGCAATTTCGATAAGCGGTTTTCTTTTATTGTATCCCGTTCCGCCGCACCTGTCGCAGGTTTTTTCTCCTCTTACGAAAACGGTACCTGTATATTCTATGTCTTTAAAATTCGCAGCCGTACCGATAAATCTTTCGCTATTATTATTGCTTTTTATATCCGTTACATACGCCGTTTCTGCGGCAAATCGTAGGTCCTGCATCAGGGCTTTTTTGTAAATCGAATGCAGCTCTTCAAAATATATCCCTTTTTTGCATTCCGGACATAACGGATTATACAGCCTCTGCGCCGTTACGAATCTTAATACCGAAAATAACTGAACGGCGTCTATATTTAAAGATTTAAATCTTCCGAAAATCGACAGCGACGAGTTAGTATGAAGCGTAGTAAGAACAAGATGCCCTGTTTCGGCGGCAATTAACGCATGTTTTGCCGTAGTTTCATCCCTTATTTCACCTATCATCATTATATCCGGCTCGCTTCTCAACATAATCCTGACGGCTTCGGGATATCCAAAATCTTCCGATATATTCATCTGAGTTATATTTGATTCGCGCAATTCTATTTCTACCGGATCTTCTATAGTTAAAATCGTGCCTTTTTTCTGAGACAACAGTTTAAGCATTGCATAAAATGTCGTAGTTTTTCCCGAACCGGTCGGTCCGGTAGCTATAATAAGTCCGTTAGGAAGTATATAAGATTTTTTTAATAGTTCGGCTTTTTCTTCCGTAAAACCTATCGATTCAAAATCAAAGACTTTATTTAAACCATGAATTCTCAGTACTGCTTCAAAAAGAAGACCTGCTTATAATGC
>JAJZLA010000330.1 GCA_021803845.1 bacterium
CTCAGCTGGTAGAGCGGCCGGCTCATAACCGGTTGGTCCCTGGTTCGAACCCGGGTGGGCCCACCATTTTAAAAATGTCATTATTTATAAAAGATGTAGTAGATAAATTAGAAAACCTGATACCGCCGGATTTGCAGGAAGATTGGGATAATTCGGGTTATCAGGTAAAACTATCCAATTCGCCGGTAACAGGCATAGTAACATCGTTAGACCTCTCTAAAAAGTCCTTAGATTTATCGCTTAAAACCAATTCCAACCTTATATTAATTCATCATCCGCTATTTTTCAATCCATTAAGGTTTATAGACTTAAACTCATCGTCGGGCAAATTTTTTGAAGTTCTAATAAACAATAAAATCTGCGTTTATGCCATACATACTAATTTCGATTCCTCCGCATATTCTATGAGCCGTTATATTCTGAATAAGCTGTCTGCGAAGGAAATTATACCCCTTGTATCAGGAAAAAGAAATCTTTATAAATTATCGGTTTTTATACCAAAAGGTTATGTAAGAGCCGTCAGGGAAGCTCTTTTTAAATACGGAAATCCAAAAATAGGAAACTATGAAAATTGCTCTTTCGAAACTAAAGGTAAAGGCTCTTTTAAGCCTTTATCAGGCTCAGACCCGTTTATAGGAGAATCGGGAAAAACTTCTTTAGTCGATGAATCTAAAGTAGAAATATTGATAGAAGAAAGATTTATAAAGCAGGCGATAGAAGAAATGAAGAAAGTTCATCCTTACGAAGAGGCCGCTTTCGATATTTTTCCGTTATACGATTTCGGAGGAAAAGAAACGGGAATGGGTGCAGCCGGTAATTTAGGAAACGCGGAGACGCTGGGTAAAATTTTGGAAAATATTAAGAACATTTTTTCGCCTGTTTTTATAAATTACTGCGGTAAATTAAATAAAAAAATAAAAAAAATAGCCGTAGTATCTGGAAGCGGATTTTCTTTTATGGACAATGCTATAAAAGCGGGCTGCGATCTTCTGATATCTTCCGAATTAAAACACAGTACGGCAATCAGGGCAAATTTAAGCGGAATATCCTTGATTGAAATGTCCCATTTCGATACCGAAAAATATTTTACCGAAATAACGAAAGATATAATAGCAAAAGAGTTTAATTTTAATATTCCGGTTTTTGAGAATAACTGCGAAAACAGCCCTTTTAATAAATTTAATTAATATATAAACATAAGGAGGATAGCTTTGAACGAACAAATTTCTTTTATATTGGATATTCAGAATATTGATTTGGAGCTTTTAAAGTTTGAGGAATCGCTTAAGAAAATATATAACGAAATTGAAGAGTTGCGGAACGGCATTGATTTAAAAAAAACGGAGCATGAAAAATTAAACGAAGATTTGGCGGAGTTAACTAAAAAAATATCCGGAACCGAGATTGAAATTCAAACTTTCGATGATAAGCTTAATAAAATGAAAGATACTCAAAAACTTATAAAAACAAATAAAGAATATAACGCGCTGCAAAAATCCATAAAAGATACAGAAGCTTTAAAAAAGAAAGCTGAGGGCGAATTAATTATGTTAGCTGAAAATCAAACGGTTTTAAACGATAAAATTAATTTAATACAAAAAGAGTCGGAAGACCTGCAGGTCAGTTTATCTTCAAAAGATGCCGAATTCAAAAATATAGAGAAAGAATTCGAGTTATCAAAAGAGGATTTTTTAAACAGAAGAGATGCCGCAAAGAGCAAAATTAAAAAAAGCTACTTAGACATATATGAAACTATAAAAATAAGAAAAGGATTTCCGGCTATTGCTCCGGTACTGCAGTCCGGAGCCTGCACGGGATGTTACAGAATGCTGCCGCCCCAACAGTTTAACGAGCTTATATCCGAAAATGTTTTTATGCAGTGTCCAATCTGTTCAAGAATTCTTTACATTGAAAGCGTTCCGCAGGAAACCGTTGCGGAAGCATCTTTGCTTTCTCAAAAAACATCTAAAAAAACCGGCAAAACAAGAGCATGAATTTAACGGTTTACACCGACGGAGCGTCACGAGGAAATCCCGGAAAATCCGGTGCGGGAATTTTCATTATAGACGAATATAATAAGAAAACTATTTCATTAAAACAGTATCTCGGTATTTTAACGAATAACGAAGCAGAATACAGAGCGCTTATTATAGCCTTGGAATACCTTGCCGAATTTACAAACACGCCTGGAAGATTTAATATTAATTTTTTATCCGATTCGCAACTTTTAATAAATCAAATAAACGGAATTTATTCGGTAAAAAGTCCAAATATCATTCCTCTTTATAATAAGGCAAAAAAATTAATAGAAAATTTAAACGCCGCTTACTCATTTAAGCATATACCGAGAACGCTTAATTTTAAAGCCGATAAGTTAGCAAATTCGGCTATAGATTATAATGTAGAAAAGTTAGATATTGACGAACAAACATCAAGCTGTTAAAATGATTAGTCGGTCGTAAGCAAAAGCGGTCGGTCGCAAAAAAACTTTTTGTTTTTTGAGGAAAGTCCGGGCTCCAAAGAGCATAACGCCGTTTTAAACCGGTGAAGGCGACTTTAAGGAAAGCGCAACAGAAAATATACCGCCTCTTAATTACCGTAACGGTAAAGAGGTAAGGGTGAAATAGCGAGGTAAGAGCTCACTTGGACATTATGTAAATAATGTCTATGGCAAGCCCCGTTAGGAGCAAGAACAAATAGGAAGATCAAGGCTGCTCGCCTTATATGGTCTTCGGGTTGTTCGCATAGAGAAATGACCGGCATATACAGAACCCGGCTTA
>JAJZLA010000331.1 GCA_021803845.1 bacterium
CGCCAGACTTGCGACCGCTCCCAGAATGCCTGCTATAGAATAGGCGAACGGTTTAACGTCGCTCGAAGACCCCGCAGTTAAAATAACGCCTATCCCGCCGATAATCATTATAACCGGAACGATATCCCCTATAATGCCGAAGCTGTTGCTAAGAAGCCTCGGCGCAAATATCGGAGAAATCAGTAAAAACAGCAGGGTAAATACTATATACGCCACTGCAAACCATTTTGCAAAAACTCTTGCCCTTTGCTGGACTTCCCCTTCTGTCTTCATAATCAAATAAGCCGAGCCGTGCATTAAAAACATCGACAGCGATACAAGCCCTCCTGCTAATCCGAAAATATTTAAAAGGCTGAACAGGGACTGGTAATCGACGTGGTCTTTATTAAGCGGTACGCCCATTAAGACATTTGCGATAGCCACGCCGAGCAGGAGAGCGATGCCTAAGCCGGTAACCGTAATATCGGCATCCCAAAACTTCCTCCAGCCTGCGCTTTCGACTTTGCTTCTGAACTCGAAAGATACAGCCCTGAATATTATTAGCCAGACGACTAACATCATTGCAAGATAAAATCCGCTGAAAATAGATGCATAAACTAAAGGAAAAGCTGCAAAAACCGCGCCGCCGCCAAGTATCAGCCAGACCTGGTTTCCTTCCCAAACAGGTCCTATGGCGTTCATAACGTATCTTTTTTCTTTATCGTTTTTAGCTATAAAATTTAACAGTCCGCCTACGCCGTAGTCGAAACCGTCCATAACCGACCATCCCAGAATAAGAACCGCTACAAGAATAAACCACAATATATTTAAGTTCATGGTAACACCTCCTTTTTATTTGAAGCGGCCGCCGGGGCGGATTCTCCGGCAAGCTCGTCTTTGCCCTCCGCTCTTTCTTTTAATTCCCTTTTAAACAGGAAAATCGCAAACGATGCCAACGTTATGTAAATCAAGGTAAACATTAAGGTGGATAATCCCACGTCCAACGCGCTGACGTTAGGGGAAACCGATTTTACGGTAGTTAAGAGTCCGTAAACAGTAAAAGGCTGTCTTCCGATTTCCGTAGTAAACCATCCGAACTCTATAGCTATTAAAGGCAGGAAAGTGGAGAACCAGAAAACTTTGAGCATTTTCGGACTGTCGTACAATTTGCCCTTAATCAAAAGATACAGGGCTATAAGCATAATAAGGGCAAAATAAAATCCGAAATACATCATAATATGGAAAGACCAGAAAACTAACGAAACCGGCGGAAACATCGCCGCAGTCAATTTCAAATTATATTTATGGTTAATATAGCTTATGGACTTGTTGAATCCCATAACTTTAGCCGCGGGATTCATATATGCCAGCATGCTCAGCATACCCGGAATTCCTATATGAGGTCCGTTAGACTGCGTTTGATTATTAGGTATCGCAAAAAGAGTTTCCGGAGCATATCTTTGCGTATGCCACTGGGCTTCCATCATGGCAAGCTTGGTAGGCTGGTATTTAACTACCTCCTTTGCGCTTATATCGCCCAAGACTATTTGAATGCAGGCGACAATTACGCCCGATATAACGGCTATTTTTAACGCCTTTCGCATTATCGCATCTTTATTGTTTTTAATTAAAAACCAAGCCGCTACTCCCGCCATAAAAAAAGCGGAATATTCCCATGCGGCGGCTATGACGTGAATAAATTCCGACGGAAAATACGGATTAAACACGACATGCCAGAAATTAGTCATTTTAGGTATTCCGTTGGAACCGATTCTATACCCAGCCGGACTCTGCATCCAGGAATTCGCTACCAAAATCCACACCGCGGATAAAGTCGAACCGAGTGCTACGAATATCGTAGATACCCAGTGCGCTTTAGCCGAAAGCCTGTTCCAGCCCAGAAGCATAACGCCTACGAAAATAGACTCCATAAAAAAGGCGAAAAGCCCTTCGATGGCGAGCGGCGCTCCGAATATCGCGCCGACGTAGGAAGAATACTGCGACCAGTTCGTTCCGAACTGAAACTCCATAACGATTCCGGTTGCAACGCCTACGACAAAGTTAATAGCGAATAATTTTGCAAAAAAACGGGTAATTCTTAAGTACTCCTGATTTTTAGAAAAAACGTAAACTCCTTCGGTTATAACAAGAAGGGTACCCAGACCTATCGTCAAGGGAGGGTAAAGAAAATGAAAAAAGGCGGTCATTCCAAACTGGAACCGCGCAAGAAATAAAGCCAGACTATCCATAAAACACCCCCGTGAAATTAGATAGAAATAATTAAATTAAGTTAAATTAATTAAATACAAAAAAATATAGGTGAAAGTTTTAAGTAATTATCAATAATAATTATTATTAAAGATAAATTATACCCTAATATTAATATATACATATATATATGATTATATATAATGTTAATAAAAAATTAATGATTTTACGGAACATTATCATATTTTAATTCTATCCCTAAATTTAAAATTATCAATTTATTATTAATTTTTAAATATTTAATTTGTTCACCTCCTTATAAAATAAATCTTATCACTTTGTTATATTTTTAATTTAAGATTAATCTAATCTTATTTATCTTATTTATACCACTTGTAAAAATTTTGTCAAGAAAAAAATGTAAGATATGCGAATTGGCTGAGGCGGACGGGTTTTTACTTCTTAATGGGCTTCCGCCCAGTTTTTTGCGGTGCCGATATTGACTTCCAGCGGAACGCCGGAAAGAAGTTTCCGGTCGGTCATTAGGGGAGAGATTATTTTTTTAATATCGTCTGCCAAAGATTCTTCG
>JAJZLA010000332.1 GCA_021803845.1 bacterium
TATCTTGAACTTTGATTGAATATATTTTCATAAAACATATCAAAATATCTTCTGTTATAAAGACCGGTAAGCCCGTCGGTCAAAGCCATATTCTCAAGGTCTTGATCGAATATTTTTTTCTTAAACTTTATTGTAATTGCAAATAAAACTAAGGTCAAAACAAATATAAACGACTCTGCATATAAAATAACGCTTGAATTAACAGCAGAGATATTTATAAAATTAATAATTAAAACTATAGCAGCCGATATAATTTGTAAAACAATCAGAGAAATTATTACATAATAATATCGTCTTTTATCCATAATATTTTAATTATTTTTTATAAACCATAAATTAGCTTAAAAGCATTTATCAAATTTTATATTTTTTTACAAATTATTACAATTTATTTTTTCATTTTTATTCTTTTACCTTTATGACAAAACTGAACAAACATTCTGAAACCGCTCTTGAAAATATAATAGTTTTAATATTTATTTTCGTTCTTGCGGTTATAACAATAAACGGGTATTACGGCTATGCCAAATTAGCAAAAAAAACAGAATATGTCCAAGAAATCCACGAATTAAACCTTGCATTGATTTCATACAGAATAAAATATAAAAAATTTCCCAAAAATCTTTCCGTTTTAATTAAAAAAGGCTATATTAAAAATATTAAAACCGATAAGGACGGCTATCCGGTTTCGCCTTATAATAAAAGGTTCGTTTACATCCGAAAATACGGGAGAGTGCTTAAATGAGGGTTTTTTAATTTTTTAAGTGGTGGCGGTGCAGGGACTTGAACCCCGGACACTACGGATATGAGCCGTATGCTCTAACCGACTGAGCTACACCGCCTAAAATTAAAATATTATAGCAGTTATCAAAAATATCTTCAATAGTTTAATTTCGTTGATTAATTTCGTTTTGCCGATTTCTTTTTAATTTTATTTTTCGGCTTTAGAACCGGAAATATTATAAATCGCTATATAGCTTTTAGGGCTTGTTACAGGCGAACCGGGGTTTTCGACTATTCCGTCGGCAATATACGTAGAACCGTTTTCTTTAAAAACGGAAAAACCGGCGCTGTATCCCACTACGGGTTTTATTTCCCATACGGGGTAAAAGCCTATCTTGTTCCATGAAACGCAGAAAACGGAAGTTTTTACGAAGTAATTAAGATGATGGAGAAAGGCTCCCTGCCTGTAATTCTTTAGCGCAATTATTTCTGGATTTTTGACGGTATTAAATCCAGTTATCTGGGCTGGGACACTATATATAAGTCCTCCCGTATATGTGGAATTTTGTACGCCTCCGAAAGATGGAACCCTGACCTGCAAAGGCGAACCTCCGTAAGTTTTTGAACCGGAATAGATTGTTTTACCTTTTGCGTTGATAACCATCAAGTTGCCGGATGTTGAAAGCGCTACGAGATAATTTTTACCGTTTTGTTTAAAATTTCCGTAAACTGTGCCGTAAAGGGTTATGCCGTTATAAAATGGCAGTTTTATATTTTTTATTAAAGAATCGGTGTTTTTATTAAACTTATAAACATATGTGCTTCCGCCGAACTGACCTATCGGATAACTATTTTGCCCGATTATATCGTCGTTAAAATATCTGCCTGACGGCACTACGGGGATAGGCTTTTGTCCGACGATAACCCTTCCTAAACCGGGCATATTCATAACCCTTAAAAACATGCCGTAATTCCGGGTCAGTTTTACAAGTTTTCCGTTCCTGTAAATAAGCATATAGGATATAACCATACCGAGTCTTGCTTTTGTTAAAACGACGGCATTGTAATTTTTAGAAATGCTATAAATTCCGAGATATATAACGTTAGATCTGACCGAAAGATTATACTGTGCAAGTTTTTTAAGATTTCCGTTAAGCGAAAGTCCGTACAATATTACCCTGTGTCTTGTGGCTACTGCGGCTTGAATTCCTTTTTTTAAAAACCTGCCGGCAGTTATTGCTTGAATAACGTATTTTTTTGAAACCGATTTCGTCATTCCTTCATTGTTTTGGGCGAATCTTTTTATAAAAATAGAACTTTTTGCCCTTGCCGGATTTGAAAATGCCGGAGATACGGCAGAGACAGCCGGAGCAGTGGGATGAGCATGCGAAACTGAAGATTGAACCGCATATTCGTTTGATTCTATCTCTTTTTTTATTACGGCGGATAATTTGTCGATATCGTCAGCTATAAAGTTTACGCCAAGCGCGTTAATGTGGTTTCTGAATATTACCTGCCGTTTTGCCGAATTAAAAATATTAGTCTGAATAATAAAAACGCTGCCAATTTTTTCTATTCTTCCATAGATAACGTAATTTGAATTAAAATGTTTAGAAAGGTTTAAAAGGCTTGACGAAGAAAAATCCGTATGCGCTTTTTTAATATAAGATGCAATATCTGAATTTCTTACCACCGCTATTTTTTTTCCGGCGATATTTGAACTTAAAATTAAAGGAATGCTCTTTCCGACATATGCATATCTTTCATAGTTAGACGAAATAATTTTATAGGGTAAAATGGAAACTTTAACGATTGCAAAAACGTTTTTTTGAACAGATAAAAACGCAAAAGAACAGATCAATACTAAAAAGATTAATTTTAAGAAATTTTTTTTATTCATTTTACCCTCATTATTATATTTTATAGCATTTTAAACATTTTAACATAATTCTAGTAATTGTCAAATATGAAAAGGCGTCTGATTATTTTTTACAAATTACTTTCTATATTATATTAACTGTTCGTATGCAAAAAAATTAAATTTTATGAT
>JAJZLA010000333.1 GCA_021803845.1 bacterium
TAAATTTTTTCGGCGCGAAAATTTTTGCAAAGACTAATACTTTCCTGACGTACTTTAAAATTTTTATCGTATTAGCCGCTTCTATAGCGCTTATATATGTTTCCGTTAAAAACGGCAATATAAAAAACCTTCACGTATATAACTTAATGCCTTACGGATATGACGGCGTTATGAAGAGCGTATCTCTGGGCGGAGTTATATTTTCATACCTCGGTTTCAGGCAGGCTATAGACTTGTCCGGCGAAGCTAAAAATCCAGGAAGAGACGTTCCCATTGCTACAATTCTATCCGTTATAATAGGCATTATAATTTATACTTTGCTCTCATTCAGTTTTATTATATCCGTTCCCGCAGTTAAAAATAATAATTGGAATCTGCTTAATTTTTCTTCGCCTTTTGTGAATTTATTGAATTTATATGGACTTCCGGCATTCGCGATTATGGTAATGGTGGGTGCGGTTATATCGCCTTTTGCTACGGGGTTGGTATATATGGGAACGACTTCCAGAATTACTTTTGCAATGTCCAAGATGAAATTTTTGCCGGAAAGTTTTCATAAAAATTTTAATAAATACGGAACTGCATATATTGCTTTGACTGTAACTTTTATCCTGTCTGCTTTATACCTTCTTCCGTTTCCGAGCTGGCAGTCTTTAGTGGGCGTAATTACGTCCGGAATGGTTTTTACTTACGTCCTCGGACCCATAGGGCTTATGACGTTCAGAAAATTGGACGCCGAAAGAAAGCGCCCTTTTTATCTGCCTTTTGCAAATATTATTTCTTTATCGGCATTTATAGTAGGCACCCTCATTATTTACTGGTCAACTTTTACCGTATTATGGAAATTGGGAATCGGAATATCGGCTGGAATTATACTGTTCATTATTACTAATTTTAACGGCATAAAAACAAAATTTAAACAGACCGTAATGCCCGGCTTATGGTTTCTTTTTTATATAGCCGCGCTTATAACTATATCTTTTTTCGGCAGTAATAATTTCGGCGGAGATAATGCCGTTAAATCCCCTTACGACTTAATAATAGTAATATTAACGGCAGCCCTATTTTACTTTATAGCAATCAATGCCTCCATAAAGAAAGAAGAAATGAAAATGATAATCGAGGAAGAGTTCATAGGGGAGGAGTTTGAAACATAATTTATTTATCGCCTGAGCCGTTTTCACTCGGTTTATCGTTTTTGATTTCTTTAACCGGTTTATCGCATCCGTGTTTCCAGTCGCAGTACGGCAGTCTGCTGGATAAACCGCATTTACAGTAATATAAAGGCCTTTCCTTTACTTTAGATTTTAATTTATTTAAATCGACTTTATCCACTTTTTTCATTTTTTAATCCTGTCCTAAAAGATTGCGCATTTTGTTTTAATTAATTATTTAGTATAGCAATCTTGCTAAAAAAAGAAAATATGAAAATTATACTTTAATTTTTAATATTAATAGAAGTTCTCTATAACTAAAAAAACAGCCTCCTATCGTATTGGTTTTCCAATACGATAGGAGGCTGTTTTTTTAGTGACGTATTTCTATCTTTTATTTCTTATTTCAAGGTCTTGAGATATCTTGCGATAGTATTAAGCTGCGAAGCAGAAATATGCTTAAACCCGGGCATTATTACAAGATAAGTTTGACCGTTGATGATTGTAGGAACGCCATATGCAAAATGAACCTTAGGATCTACTATCTGAGATTCAATCCATGATAGACTTTTTGTCTTTCCGATATGAGAAAGGTTGGGGCCGCCCTTTCCGCCTATTCCGTTTATGCGATGACAGGCGATACAATTATCTTTTTCAAAAAGTCTCATTCCCTCAGGCGGTCTTTTATAGCTTAAATTTGACCTAACGGACGGAAATGCCTTAATATATTCGGCCAGTTTATTTACAGCCGAATCGGGAATAGTCTTGAAGCCGGGCATTCTAACAAGATAAACTTTCCCGTTTATTTTTGCTTTAGCCCCTCTTATAAAATGACTGCCCGGATGAAATATTTGCGACTTAATCCATGCAAGGCTTTTAGTCTTTCCAACGTTTGAAAGGTCTGGTCCGACCGTCCCGCCTTCATGCCCCAGAGTATGGCAATCGATACAGTAATATTTTTTAAAAAGTTTTGGGCCGGCCGCCGCCGCAAAAGCAGAATTTGATGAAATAAAAAAAACAATCGCAAAACAAAAAGCTGCGATAAAAATACACTTTTTCATTTTTTGTTCCTCCTTAATTTTTTACGAACAAAATAATTATTTTAATTATATTATATAGGTGTTAAGCAAATACCAACAATAACTCAAAAGGTAGCATATAATATATAGACCATGCATGCGTCTAATATGATTTTATCACTAAATTTAAAAATGGCAACGAAAAAATACATCATTCGGCGATATATTATTCAATTAATCACTAAAAATAATAAAAAATGATAAAAACTATTTAAAATTAAATTATGAAGTTTCTAATGGTGAGTTAAGATTTTATTTAATTTTTGACTCATAATATTTTAACAAAAATTCATAATGCTTAATTCACTTCTTAATTCTCATTATTAATATATAGCAAATTAAAGAAGAAGCAATTAGAATAGCGGGTATGAAACTGCGGTAGCTTTCGTACAGCAACCCTGCTATGCTTCCGCCTATAAAACTTCCCGAAAATTGCAAAGTATTGTAAACCCCCATGGAAGTGCCCACAAAAGACTTATCCGATGAAGACGACACTAAAGAAGGCATTATAGGTTCGGTAATTGAAAAGCCGGTAAAAA
>JAJZLA010000334.1 GCA_021803845.1 bacterium
TCGTGGTCGTATTATGCTATGATGAGGCGTTTCGGCGTTGACGATCCCGCAAAACTTCCCGATTTTATGGCGAAGGGTTCAAGCGACAGAAATATTCTCGAAGATATAGCGCCGCAAGGGGGCGATATACTGCTCGAGAAGCCTGCGGCAAGCATATTTATCGGAACTTATTTTGAGCAGATGATGAAAAACAGGAACATAAATACTCTTATTTTTACCGGAATAGCGACGGAAATAGGAGTCGAATCTTCCGCAAGGGATGCCGCAAACCGCGGATTTTATCCCGTAATTGTAGAAAACTGCGTATCTTCTATGGATAAGGACGCGCACGGCAGGTCTTTAGAAAATATGAGAAAAATGTTTATATGCGAAAATTCTAAAGCTATTGTGGAAAATATTTTTAATAAAATTATATGATTCCGCCAAACCAAAAAAAAGTAGAAGACCTGCTCAGGCTTGATTTAGGATATATTCCTGACGTAAGCATTGCCGATTACAGGCTTACGGTACAAGGATTAGTCGAAAATCCGGCGGTTTTCACTTACGAAGATATCGTAAAAATCGGTAACGATAAAGTAACCGACGACTTTCACTGCGTTACCGGCTGGACTAAAGAATCGGCGAAATGGGAGGGCGTTTTGTCGCAGAAGCTCGCCGCTATAGTAAAACCCCTTAAGAATGCAAAATACGTTTTAATAGGTTCGTACGACGGTTATACTACAAACGTGGATACCGATTTCCTGCTCAAAGACAACTCGATATTTGCGTTAAAATATGCCGGGAAAATTTTAAAGCCGGAGCACGGTTTCCCCGTGCGCTTAGTTATTCCCGATAAATATGCATATAAAAGCGCAAAATGGGTAAAAACGGTTACCTTTTTAGATAAAGAAGAGCTTGGGTACTGGGAACAAAGAGGCTATTCCAACGGAGCAGACCCGATTAAAGAAGAAAGATACGCTTATAAATAAATGCTATATATATGCATTAAAAGGCATAACTGCAAATAAGGATAAATTATATTTGCTTTACTTTATAAGGTCTAATAAACAACTCTTTTATGATAAGACGAATAATATTTTTTTATTGTTGCATTATAATATTTCAGATAGCCGCATATGTTAATCAGGCTTTTTCTAAAGAGAACTATAAAGTAAATCATAAGACTATGACGCTTCTTAAAAAAGCCGATAAAGAACGAAGGCGTATATTATCTATAAAAGATAAATCTTATTCTTTTTATAATAAAGAGACCCTTATCTATAAAGTTACCTACCTGAATACTATAGATGCCGGCAAAGCTGTATTGTCGGCAAAGCCAGGCTATTACAAAAATAAAAAAATTATGGTTTTTACGGCCCAGGCATATAATGCGAAATGGTTTAATTTTATTTATCATGTGCATGATATTACAGAAAGTTTTTTCTCGCCTAAAAGATGCTACCCTTATTTTTTAATAATGAAAAGACATGAAGGCTCGCATAATGATTTTATGGAAGAAAGATTAAACGGTTCTTATAGACATTTGATTAAAACCAGCCAATACAAAACTGCATGGAAAAGTTTAAAAAAAGAAAAGTTTCTGAAAATGTTAAGTTCGGACGAAAAACACAATAAACCGGCGCTGTATAAAGATAGAATTAATGTACCATGGAAACCGTTCCTTTCTTTTAACGATACGCAGGATGCTTTAAGTGCTTTGTATTTCATTAGACTTATTAACCTGAATAAAGGCGAAGACTATTATATACCAGTATATGAAAATCGCAAAAGATACTTAGTTCTTATAAAAGCCGAAGGTTATTACAACATAGACACGCCGGCAGGGAAATTTAATACTATAAAAGTAAAAGCGTTTCTTAACTTTAACGGAGTTTTTTCACACAAGGGAAGTTTGAAGATATACTTTTCTACCGGGCCGAACCACACCCCCGTGTATCTTGTTACAAATATCCGTATCGGCTTTATGACAGCAATATTAACTAAGAAAAAAATATGAACCGTTCTTGTCGATATTTGCGTTAAAATACGCCGAGAAAATTTTAAAATTATAGACATATACAGATATAAAATATAAAATCTGGAAAAGGCTGGACGAAGAAATAAAAAAACAACTTTCAAAAATAAGGATAAATTTGAAATAAGAATTTATTAAAAATATTAAAAACAAATCACGACAAAACGAAATTAAAAATGAATTAGCCATATATCAGTCTGAAACTGGAGCAATCGAATTTAAAGCCGATATCAAGAAAGAAACTTTATGGGCGAGTTTGCAACAGATTGCAGATCTTTTTGGTATTGATAAATCCGGTATTTCACGCCACATAAAAAACATTTATAAAGACGGTGAATTAGATGAAAAATCAACTGTTGAAAAAATTGCAACAGTTCAAAATGAAGGTAATCGAGTAATAAAACGAGAAATAGAATCTTATAATTTAGATGTTATTTTATCAGTCGGTTACAAAGTAAATTCAAAAGAAGCTACTAAATTTCGCAGGTGGGCCACCACAACCTCAAAAAGAAGGAAAGGAAATATTTTTAAAAAATATTTCGGCTTTGTCTAGGGCTTTTGCTTTAGCCGTTCCCCATGAAGAGACGGAAAAGATAAGCGACGAGGTTGGATTTTTTCAATCGGTCAGGTCTGCTATCCTTAAATTTTCCGAATCCCGCGCAATAGATGAGCAGAAGAATTATGATTCGGCTATTAAGCATATTTTAGCTAAAGCCATTGTTTCCGACAGGGTTATTGATATATTTGCTGCAGCAGG
>JAJZLA010000335.1 GCA_021803845.1 bacterium
TTTTGATAGACGAATGCCGATACCAAGGATACCAGCGAAGCTAAAATCAAAACAGCGAAAATACCTGCAATAACATTTTTCCTATTTAAATAACTTTTCATAAAAACCTCCAAATCGTTTATTTTTAAAATTTTTTTTTATTCCAAACCCAATATTTATATTTTACACCTTATACCTTACTATAATGTCAAGCTTTTTTAAACTAAAAGGATAAATTAATCATATGGATTTTTAAGCTTATTTATTATATGCTTTTTCCTCTTTATACCTGAATTTTTTATCGGGGTTGTCTGCAAAATAATCGCGATAGAAGGAATAACCGGAACTTTTTTAAAGGCAGTTGAACAAATTCCGCCAATGGTTGCCTTTTCTTTCATTATACCCATTATGGCGATTATTTCTTTAATTGGAGGGTTAATTCACTTTTACTATATTAAAGACTCTCTGAAATTAGCAATTTAGATTATTCCCATAGGAACAAGAGCTTTAACCGGTTCTAAAATCGGCGTTTTTTATTTCTAAAAATTCCAGAGCAAAAACTTTAATAATTTATCAGGGAACATTTATAATTTTATTAGGCATTTTAATGCTTGTATTTTCGGTATTGCGATAAGAAGCTTTTAGAATGTCCATAAATTTTAAAAATCCCGATATTATAGTTTCCGGTTCGGGCGGACATCCTTTAATGTGCACGGCGATGTTTAAATATTTTGAAACCGGGCCGCATACCGAATATGAATCTTTAAACGGTCCTCCAGTTTCGGGACAGTCCCCCGCAGTAATCACGAACTTAGGCGACGGTATATTTTCATAAGTCTTTAACATAGGATTAAGCATATTTCTAGTTACGCAACCGGTTATTATAAGAACATCCGCATGCTTCGGGGATGCGACAAACTTTATGCCGAATCTTTCCAAATCGTAATAAGGGTTGGAAAGGGCGGCAAGCTCGTTTTCGCAGGCGTTACAGGAGCCGCTGTCCACAAGCCTTACGAATAAACTTCTCCCGAATACTTCGTTAACCGAACGTTTTAATTCTTCCCCTTTAATTAAAATCGAATCGCTTCCGGCGGCGGCTATTTCCTGCGTCTTATTTTTAAATAATAATTTACTTAGAAAGCTCATAGATTATCACCTTAATCACATATCGTTGCCGGAATAAGATAAATTGAGGCTTTTGTTTATCAAAGGAAAATCGGCAATTATATTTCCCAATACCCCGTACTGAATGGACGGCCATATCCTGAACGACGGGTCAATATATTTAAGCCTGAAAATCTTCCCGTTGTCGTCCGCCATTATATAGAAAAAAGCGTTGCCCCTTGAAGTTTCGGAATTGCCGATTGCATACTTATAAGCTTCAGGTTTATTTCCGTAAGCAACGGCGATATCCCCTTCGGGCAGATTAAACAATAAACCTTCGATTATTTTTTTGGAAACATAAATTTCTTTAATTTTTAAAACCGTTCTTGCGAAAACATCCCCGCCGTCATGCAAAACAGGTTTCAGATTCAACTTATCGTATATAAGATAAGGAAATTCAATTCTGGAATCCCGCGGCAATCCGGACGCTCTTGCGCTTATGCCGCACAGCGAAAGCTCTTCCGCAGTTTTATGATTAATTTTTCCGGTAAATTCAAGCCTGTCTAAAACGGTAGAAGAATTTAAAATAAATTCTTCGCAATCTTTTATAATATTTTCGACTTTCTCGACTGCCTCCTCTATTGCCTTAAGTTTCGCAGAATCAAGGTCTAAATTTACGCCGCCTATGGTTAAAGAATTAAACAAAAACCTGTGCCCGCTTAAATTTTTATTAAGCCTCATCAACTCTTCCTGCAGCGCAAACAAGTTCTGCGCCGGCAGGGCAAAACCGATATCCATAAAAATCCACGCAACATCCCGCACATAGTTCCAAATTCTTTCAAGCTCCGCAAGAATTACCCTTATATATTTAGCCCTTTCGGTTATTTCAATATTTAAGATGCTTTCGGCGGCTTCAAGATAACCGATGCCGATATTGACGTTATTGTCTCCGGAAATCTTTGCGGCTAAATTCAGGGCATCTTTGAAATCTCTGCCTTCGCAAACTTTTTCGATGCCTCTGTGCTTCCAAAAATGCCTTATTTCAAGCTGTAAAACCGGCTCTCCCGCAAGGGAAAACCTGAAGTGTCCGGGTTCTATAATTCCGGCATGAACCGGGCCTACAAGAACTTCAAAAATTCCTTCGCCCAAAATCTCTTTAAATTTATATTCGCCGTATTTCTTCATATCGGGAATTAAATTATTATAATCCTTTCTTAAGGGATGGACGGAAGAATCCCAGTTTTCGGGATACAGCATTAAAGGCCTTAAATCGGGATGTCCTGACGGTAAAAGACCGAATAAATCGTATATCTCGCGCTCATACATTTTGGCGGCGGGACAGATTTTAGATATAGATTGAAAACTTTCGTCCGCATCGACGCGATATTCATCGATACCGCCGCCGCCTCCAAAAAAATATCTGAGGGTAAATTTAGAATTTAAGGCTCTCTCGTCCGCGGCGGCGATGCCGAGCAGATATTTTCCGGACGCTTTGATATTATCCGCCGAATTTATAAAATCGCTTGATTTTATATTATGTTTATTTAGTATAATCTTATCCATTTAAAAAATTATCCTGCCTCCAAATTCAGCCGATGCGGATTTTACTATATTTAAAAAAGGGGACGGTATGTAAAATAATAATAAAGAGGAGAGCAGCAAAATTCTTAAAATGTACATGGGAAA
>JAJZLA010000336.1 GCA_021803845.1 bacterium
GCTTAACGCCTCCGCCCTCAACGGATTAGACAGCCTGATGTCCATAGTGCAGATGCCGGGCGGAATACCCGTAGCGACCACCGCCATAGGCAAAAGCGGCTGCGTCAACGCCGCCCTTTTAGCCGTATCTATTCTTGCCTTATCGGATAACGCCTTGTCGGAGAAATTAAAACAGTACAGAAAAGATATGGCGGACTCGGTAATTAAAGCCGATGAAGAGATTAACAAATAAAACTAACAAAATAGCAGAAACAATGAATTATTTCTAAATTTTAAATTTATATTTGCCTTTAAATAGATTATAATATACAAATATAATATAATTTGTAAATTAAATGTAAAATTATCTAAATATGGCAAAAATTAAAGACCGGCCTAAATCCGACCGTCCAAGAGAAAAGTTCATAAAAAAAGGACCGGAAGCACTTTCTAAAGCCGACCTTTTAGCAATAATACTCGGAAATGGCATAAAAGGAAAAAATGTTCAGGAATTGGCATCGCAAATTATTAAAAAATACGGCAATAAATTCCTCAACGTTACAATAAACGAACTAAAAACAATCAGTGGAATCGGCCAGGCAAAAGCTTTGCAGATTGTTTCGGCAATTTCGTTATTTAAAAGGTTTTATGAAGAAGATGCGCAGAAAGAAATTATTATCCATGATTATAAAGACATTTTATCTCTGACTTACGATTTAAGAGATAAAAAAAAGGAATATTTAGTTTGTTTCTATCTTAACGCAAAAAATATACTGATAAAAAAAGAAATTATAAGCATAGGCACCATCGATAAGAGTTTAATACACCCAAGAGAGGTTTTTAATCCTGCGATTCAATTAAATTCAGCCGGCATAATTATAGCGCATAATCATCCGACCGGAAACCCTTTGCCAAGCATAGAAGACGAAGAAGTAATGGAAAGAATTATTAAAGCCGGCGAATTAATAGGGATACCGATACTCGATTTTATTATAATAGGAGATAAGGATTACTACAGTTTTCATAAAAAAATAAGAAACAGCGTAAGAAACAAGTTATATGACGGTTATGTTGCTGAAGGAGCCCAGCTGACTTTATTTGATTTATTCGAAAGCGAAAAGACTAATTCTTTAAATAATTTTAGCAGTATAGAAAAAAATGATATCGACGTTAAGAATGAGGCTGCAGGAATTCATTTTACAAATACTCTGACGAAACCAAATAATCTTTCCGGTTATTTCCGATTACATAATAGAAGATATCTTGGAAACAAATACAAATTGCTTGGTTTTATAGAAGATATAGTCTCAGAAAAATGCGGTGCAATAGAATCATTTTGTGATATTTTTGCAGGCACAGGCGTTGTAGGAGAAAGATTCAATAATCATGGGATCAAAATAATTTCTAACGATATACTTTCCAGTAATTATGTATGTCTTAAAACTTTTTTAGAAATTAACACAATTAAAACTGATATTTCTGAAAAAATAGACTATTTAAATAGTTTAAAAGCAAATGAGGATAATTATTTTTCTAATAATTTCGGCAATACTTATTTTTCATTAGAAAACGCAAAAAAAATAGGGGCTATTCGTGAAGAAATAGATAAAATAGCCTTAAATGAAGACGAAAAAAATATACTTATATGCTCTCTAATATATGCGGCTGACAAAGTCGCTAATACGGTTGGGCATTACGACGCATTTCGTAAAAATATGGATATGTTGCAACCTTTGAAACTTTTAACGCCTTATATAAACTATTTGAATAACGAAAATAATGAAGTATATAAAAATAATGCAAATATTTTAATTAGAAAAATCTCCTGCGATGTGCTTTATATTGACCCTCCATACAATTCCCGCCAATATTCGGATGCTTATCATCTGTTGGAAAATTTAGCCGAATGGAAAAAACCAAAAGTTGAAGGCATAGCGAAAAAAATGGACAGGTCGCACATAAAAAGCCTATACTGTCTAAAAAATGCAGGACTTGCTTTTGAAGATCTTATTATTAACGCAGATTGCAAACATATACTGATATCATACAATAATACCAAAGAATCGAAAGACGGACGTTCTAACGCAAGAATAAATGACGATAAAATTATACAAACATTAGAAAATAAAGGCAGTGTAGAAATTTTTGAAAGAAAATTCAAAGCGTTTAGTACGGGTAAAAGCTTCGATACAGGAAACATTGAAAGAATTTTTTACTGCAAAGTAAAATAAAAAATCAATAAATTTATGAAAAAACCTTGGTCTATTACTACAACCCTAAGAAACCCTGAAAGATTAAGAGACTTTTTAAAAGTCTTAAACCAGCTTGAAAATCATGAATGGAACATCGAAAATCAAAAAAAATACCAGATTCTTCTTATCAAAGAAAGATTATACGGTTACAGAAGCAATCAATTTTACAAAGGAATATCTCAAAATAACATCGACTTAATAGACAATCCTCAAAAAAATATTTCTTTCGATAAGGCAGAAGAAATATTCGAATCTAAAAAATATAAAGACTCTCCGATGAGAGGCAGGCAATCCATAAACCCGCTAAAAAAATTCGGGTTCGCTATAATAAAAGACGGAAAAATCGTCATCACCGATTTAGGAAAGCTTTTTTTAAATGAACAATTCGACATCGGAGAAATATTTTTTAGAAGTTTTTTAAAATGGCAAATACCTAATCCCGACAGCGATGACTACAGTTATAAAGAAGGATACGATATAAAACCTTTCATAGGAGTTTTACATCTTATCCGCCGTGTTAATGAGAAATATGCGGC
>JAJZLA010000337.1 GCA_021803845.1 bacterium
ATCTCGCATACTATAAAATCTATTTCGTGTCCCGTTCTGTCCCTCCAAAAATATAAAGGCGGTATTTCACCCATATTTGCAAAGAATTTATAAAATTCTAAAAAGACGAAATTTTCGAATATCTGTCCTTTCATGGAATTAAACAAAACGTCTTCGGCATTTCTGATTCTAAGCAGATAACATAAAAGCCCTGTATCCAGAAAATATAATTTAGGGCTTTTAATTATTCTTTTAGAAAAATTTGAAAAATGAGGAGGCATAACATGCACTATGAAACTTGCCTGAAGAACCGAAATCCAATTTTTTGCGGTAGTATGCGAGATTCCGGCATCGGAAGCAAGCGAAGAAAGGTTGAGTATCTGTCCGCATCTTCCAGCGCATAATTGAATAAATCTATAAAATGTTTCTATATCTATAATATTTGTAATTTCCCTTACGTCTCTTTCCACATAAGTTCTGTAATAAGCAGACAGCCAATCCTTAGGCTCTAAATCTTTGTCGTATATCGGCGGATAAAAACCTTTAAAGAGATATTCTTCTAATTTTAGAGGCGGTTTGCCATACTTACTTATGTCCGATTTGCCGGATTTGCCTGATTTATCTGCTTTGCCGGAAATATTTTCAACGCCCTCTATTTCAGTTATGTCGCTTATGTCCGTCAAATTAAAAATATTTATAGGCTGTTTTCCCAATAGTTCGTTAAGGCTAAACGGCAGCAGATTAACTATGGCGGTTCTTCCGGCAAGCGTTTGAGTTATATTTTTCATCAGGTAAAACTGATTAGAACCCGTTAAAATAAATTTACAAGGTATATTTTCTTTGCCCGATATATTTTCGTTGTCTATAATTCCTTGGATATATGACAATAAAACGGGAACTCTTTGAATTTCATCCAGTATAACTCCCGAAGAAAATCTTTTTAAAAAACCTTTAGGATCGAAAATAGCAAACTCTCTTTCGTCCGGATCTTCCAAGCTTATATATGAATAATCATAATCCTTAAAAATATCTTTTACGAGCGTAGTTTTCCCCGATTGACGCGGTCCCGTAATAGTAACGGAAGGGAATTTTTTTGACAGATTAATGATTTTTTCGGACAACTCTCTTTTTATCATAATGAATGAATAATGCTTATGCTGTAATACTATTATACTATAATGCATTATCATTATAATATAATTAATTTTTCTAAATCTTAAATTTACATTCATCTTAACACAAAGTAAATTAATATGTCAAATTGAAAATAGTATTTTCAATCAGCAAATTTAAAGATAAATTTTCAGATTCGCTTGCTGGCAGAAAAAAAGTATATATAATTCAACCTCATAATTTTGACGAGTTTCTCCTGACCCCTTTTTTCTATTTCTAACTTGAAAGGAAATATTTTTTGTTGTATCATTATTAATAGCCTCTTATTTTTTTCTATAGTTTGTGAAACCTTTTTGGTTGGAAATTTCAGTGATTATTATATCACGTAAGCATAGAGAAAATAAGGGGTTTTTTATTATTTTTTTTGTATATTATATAGTTCTAAATCGGGATTAAGGTTTTTATCCTTTGCGCGGTAAATGATTTGAAAAAATTTTATATATCTTGTAAACTTAAAATGTGAACTACTCCCGCCTTAAGAGGCGTGAGCTTCCTGTTTCATTGTATGACGGCTATATCCGGTACTTTGGATACCCGCCGGAGCATACTCCGCAGGCGTAAATTCGGCGGATTCCCCGCCTACTTTTAAAATTAAATTTAATCCTTCGATGAAAAGGTTAATGCTGGCATTTACATCCCTGTCGTGAAGAGCGCCGCATTCGGGACATACCCAGAACCTTTCGGACAGCTTAAGGTCTTTATGGATATATCCACAACCCGGAGTAGAGCAGGCTTTAGACGACGGATAGAACCTGTTTACTTTAAGTATCTGCCGTCCATACCACTCGTATTTATACTTAAGCATATCGACAAATTTACTCCACGATACGTCGGATATAGATTTAGACAAATGCCTGTTCTTAACCATTCCCTTAATATTTAAGTCTTCGAGAACGATAACTTGGCTATCGTTTACCGTTCTTGAAGACAACTTGTGCAGAAAATCTTTTCTTTGATTAGCAACCCTTTCGTGCAAAACTGACAACCTTTTTTTAAACTTAATGTAATTAGCCGACGGCTTGGCCTTATCCGCCTTTGCTCTTTTATGCCGTTTTCTGTCAAGCTGCCTTGAGAGCTTAATTAATTTTTTCTGGGATTTAATAAGGTATTTATTATTAGATATTTTAAAGCTTTCTTTATCGTTTATATCCGTTCCTGTCGTAATAATAGCAAAGTCTTTTAAGCCTAAGTCGATACCTGTTGATACGTTTAACGCCTTTTTGGGTATATACGGAGTAAAAGCAAACTTTTCTACCAGCATATTGACGTAATACTTGCCGGACGTAGTTTTGCTTATAGATATTGACTTTACCGCTTCGTAAACTTTTCTATGAAATTTAACCTTAATGCCGGATTTAAGTTTAGGAATATACAAGAAATTATTATCTATTGTAAAATGTTGCGGTATATCGATAGAATTAGTATTTATCTTTTTCTTAAAGTTAGGGAATTTAGCTCTATGCTGAAAGAAATTACGGAAAGCGGTATCGAGATTTTTAAGGCTTGCCTGCAAGGATTGAGAGTTAGCGTTTAACAAAAATGGGAAACCTTTTTTAAGCAAAGGCAATATTACGGCATTGGAATAGTAGTTAGTTTTTATGCCGTAGT
>JAJZLA010000014.1 GCA_021803845.1 bacterium
ATCATAGAAAAAAGAATAGGTTATTCGTTTAAAGATAAAACATTGTTAGACCTTGCTTTTACGCATAAATCTATAAATCAGGGAAAAAATTACGAGAGGCTTGAGTTTCTCGGCGATGCCGTTATTGGAGCAATCGTAGCGGAATACCTTTATTTGAATTTTAAAGATTTAAACGAGGGGGAGCTTTCGAGATACAGGGCGGCGCTGGTTAGATTAGACGCCTTATGCGATATTGCCGAAAAACTTAATATTTCCGAATTTATTTTAAAAGAAAGGGACAACGGCATAGCCGGTAAGGACTCTAACGGTATAAATAAAAGGATAATAAGCAATGTTTACGAAGCGGTTATAGGAGCCGTGCTCTTAGACTCGTCTTATAAAAAAGCGAAAGATATCCTGCTGTCGCATATACATAAGTTTATTCCGGATATTCGCAAAACAATTTCGGAAAATACGGATTTCAAAACGAATCTTCAGGAGCTTCTCCAGAAGGAATCTGGCGCTACTCCCGAATACCGCACGGTTAAAAAAGAGGGGCCTATTCATAATGTCGTTTTTACGATTTGCGTAAAAATAAACGGAGAAATTTTTGGTTACGGAACAGGACGCTCTAAAAAAATTGCAGAACAGGACGGCGCAAAAAAAGCTCTTATAAAATTTTTAGAAAAAAATAAATGATAAAAAATAACGATTTTTTTGTACTGCTAATCGGCAGGCCTAACGTAGGCAAATCGACCATATTCAATAAAATACTCGGCGGAGCATCCGCCCTGTCTTCAAAAATAGCCGGAACTACGCTTGATTTGAATATTAAAAAAGTTTCTTTCGGCGGCGCCGATTTTCTTATTTCCGACAGCGGCGGATTTAACGTTTCTCCTGCAAACGAAACCGAAAAAAAAATAAAAGAAAAGGTTTTTGAATATTCCAAAAAAGCCGGCATAGTTTTATTCGTGGTTGATTTTAAAAGCGGATTTATACCGGAAGACAAGGAAATTTTCCTGCGTTTAATCAAAAATGAATCCAATATTATCTTAGTAATTAATAAGGTTGATTCGCCTAAAGACGCGCAAAACGCAATAGCCGAATTTTCCGGCATGGGCATAAAAAAAATAGTTGCCGCAAGCGCCGAAACCGGGATGGGAATTGACGATATTATCGAAGAAATAACAGACGAAATAAATTTAAAAAAACCTACGAAACCTTTAAAGAAAAATGAAGAAGCAGGTTTTAAAATTGCGATTATAGGAAGGCCTAACAGCGGCAAATCTACTTATATTAACTCTATTTTAAAGGAAGACTTGCTTTTTACGGATCAGAAACCGGGTACGACAAGGGACTCTATAGATACGTACATCCGATATAAAGAACACGCCATAACCTTGGTCGATACCGCCGGTATCAGAAAAAAATCCAGATTAGACGCAAACTCTTCTGCTTTTCAAAAACAAAGCATGGAACAGATAAAAAGAGCCGACGTCGTTATAGTTTTTATAGACGTCAATTCGGAGATATCGCATGAAGACCTTTCGCTTTTAAAAAAGGTTACGTTAGACAAAAAACCTTTTATCATAGCTTTTACGAAGTGGGACTTGAAAGATAAAGATGCGGAGGATGCCGCCTTTAATTTAAAAAAAAGAGATTAAATTCATGCTGAAAGAATTTCATGAAACTCCTTTCGTTTATATATCCTCTAAAATAAATAAAAATTTATATAAAATATTAGATTTGGCTATAGAAATTTATCATTCAAAAAGAATAAAAATTAAAAAGAAAGACTTGAATAAATTTATAGAAGAAGCTAAAACGGACAATAATGCCGGAAGATTATATAAATATATAACATACGGAGTTCAGAAAGAAGGAGAGGAAATCCCCACTTTTATATTATTTACCGGCAATAAAGGAAAAATATTTACAATGGTAGATATAAAATTTTTAAGAAACAGCATTAAGGAAAGATTCGGAATAAAATCCAACGTAGAAGTTATAATAGAATATAAAAAATATTAATTCGAATTATTTAGTATTTTTCGACAGCTCCTCTACTTTAGCTTCCAATTTCTGAATTTTTTTGGTGAGTTCTTCTATATCGTAAGTCGAGGCAAAATTCATTTCATCCAATAAAATATCGGCTACTTTTTCCTTAATTGATTTAAAGATAACGCTGGATTCATATTTTACGGTTTCTATAATCTGGTCTGCCGCTTCCCTGCTTTCTTCATCCGATATATCGACGTAATCGTCTAATTTCTCCTGTGCAAGAATAGAAAGACCTTTAAGTGCTTTAAGAACTAAATTTATATTGTCCGACATCTTAACCTTCCCCTTATTTTTATTTTATATTTTTTAGATTTCGTTCTGCCTGACTTTCGCCATTATTCCCCTGAGAGACACATTATGCCTCGAAAAACCCATTTCGGCATAATCTCCGCCTAAAGCTATGCCTATAAGCTGAGGAAGATGCAGTATCGGCAGGGACAATTTTTTATTTATGCTTTTTGCCGCAACAGTCTGATAAGTATCGAGGCTTAAATGGCATAAAGGGCATGGAGTAACCATTACGTCAGCATTTTTTTCCTGAGCTTCGAAAATTGCATTCCCCGCCAAAGATGTAGAAGTAGCCTCATTTACGAGTATCGTCTGAAATCCGCAGCATTTTGTCCTGCGGCCGTACGATACGGGTTCGCCGCCTAATGCCTTTATTAATTCTTCGAATCCCTGAGGATTTTCTACGTCGTCGAACTTAACCGCACTGGAAGGCCTCAATATATGGCATCCGTAAAATGGAGCGATGTTAATTCCTTTCAGACTTTTTACGGCTTTTTCTTTAAGCTTATCGAAACCTATATCGTCCCTGACGGCATATAAAATATGTTTTACTTTAACTTTTCCGGAATATTTAAGCCCTATTTTAGATAGATATTCATTGGTTTTTTCTAAAGATTCCGGATTATTTATAAGTTCTTCGTTTACCTCGCTAAGCGTTAAAGTGCAGGTATTGCATATCGTCATTATATCGAGTCCGTCTTTTTCGGCTAACGCAAGGGTTCTCCCGTTGATAAAAAGTTTTAAATTTTTATCGAATCCGTCAATTACGCCTCCTCCGCAACAGGAAGCTTCAGGCATAGGAATTAAATTTATACCTAATTTATATGCTATAAATTTAGTAGCATTATCCAGTTCCTTACCGCTTTCCTGAGCTACGCAGCCCGGATAATAAGCATAGGTAATCATTATTTTTCCTCCAGATCTAATTCTTTGTATGCAAGCCTTATATCGTCCATATCTTTTATTAATTTAAGCCTCAGTGGAGGAATTTTTCCTTTTAGTCCGGCGCCGAAAGCCATAGGTAAATCGTTTATAAGTCCGGATATGCCGCCGGAATCGAATGCAACCTTTATTTCATCGAGTCTTCCGGTTTCCCCGATAGACTTGGCTATTGAAACGACATGTTTTGAACCTGCGGAAAATGTTATAGAATTCTTAATAGTTCTTTCGTGAAGTTTAACTATAGATTTTACGGGCGAAATGCCTTTTGGGCAAAATTCTTCGCAGGACTGGCAGTGAACACAATCCCACATTCCGTCTGGCTTTGAACCGTTAACTAAGCGTGAGCCGTTTTTGTCGTTGTCTCTTGGGTCTTCGCTGTATCTGTAAAGTTTGGCTAAGGCGGCGGGTCCTAAATATCTCGGGTTGCCGGCTACTCCTCCGCATTCAGAATAACAGCACTCGCATAAAATACAATTAGGAGTATCGTTATTTCCAGTCAGATTTTGAAATTCATATTTATAATATACGGGCTGGCTTATTTTCTCGCCTTCTTTCAATGCATGAAAACTATTGTGCGCCTCGTCTTCCCTTTGCCCGAGAAGATAAGGCTTGATTTCTTTTATTTTATCGAAAAAACTCTCCTGTTCGACTATAAGGTCGCGTATAACCGGCATATTTGCAAGGGGTTCTACATTAATTATGCCGAATTTTTCTATTTCGGGACTTACCTGAGTTTTACAGGCAAGTTTCGATATGCCGTTTATCTTCATGGCGCATGAACCGCATATAGCGCTTCTGCACGACCTCCTGAAACTCAAAGTCCCGTCTAATTCTGATTTTACTTTTATTAAAGCGTTTAGCACGGTCATACCCGGATAATCTTCAACCGTATATTCTTTGTAATAATGTTTTTCGTCGGTATCGGGATTAAATCTGTATGCCCTAATCTTAAATTCCATTATATTTCCCCTTTCTATTAATACGTCCTCGGCTGAGGTTTAAATTTTGTCACGGCAACTTCGGAAAAATCGAATTTTATATTTTCTTTACCGTCTAAAGTAGCTAATGTATGTTTAAGCCATTTTTCGTCGTCTCTTTCGGGAAAATCCGTTCTATAATGCGCGCCTCTCGATTCTTTCCTTAAAATTGCGCCTCTCGTGATAACTTCGGCTATCAGAAGTATATTGTTAAACTCGAACGCCTCGACTATATCGGTATTAAAAGTCTTAGATTTGTCGTCTATACCTATGTTTTTTGCGCGTTCTTTGAGTTCGATAATTTTTTCTAGAGCTTTTTTCATAGCATTTTCTTCCCTGAAAACGCCTACGTCGGCTCTCATCTCTTCCTGAAGTTCCGATTTTAACAAACCGTGCCTCTCTTTTCCTAAAGATTTTTTAAGCTTTTCAAAAGCTTCCTCGTCTCTTTTGACCGCCTTTTCATCGAATTTTCTTTCGTCTGCGGTTTTTAAAAATTCGGCTATATCGATTCCGGCTCTTCTTCCAAATACCACGGTATCCAGAAGAGAATTTCCTCCAAGCCTGTTTGCCCCGTGAACGCTGACGCAGGCTGATTCTCCCGCCGAATAATAGCCTTCAATTACCGTCCTGCCGTTATAATCGGTTTTAATGCCGCCCATGGAGTAGTGGGCTCCGGGTCTGATAGGAATCGGTTCGTAAATTGGATTGACGCCTTCGAAATCAATGGATAACTGCATTATTTGGGGAAGCTTTTCCATTATCCTTTCTTTGCCTAAATGCCTTACGTCTAAAAGTATCGCGCCGTCAACTCCTCTTCCTTCGTTAATTTCGGTCTGTTCCGCTCTGGCCACGACGTCTCTGGGGGCAAGCTCCATAGCCTTGGGAGCATATTTCGACATAAACCTGACGCCAAGAGAATTAAGAAGATAAGCGCCCTCTCCCCTCGCGCCTTCGGTAACCAATATTCCCGTACTTTTAAGAGTCGTAGGATGAAACTGCACGAATTCCATATCCATTAAAGGAACGCCCGCTTTAATAGAAACGGCCATACCGTCTCCCGTATTTATGAGAGCGTTCGTATTGGAAGAATATACCTGTCCGTAACCGCCGGTAGCAAACAGTACCGCTTTTGCGGCAATACCTTCAAACTTTCCGTTTTTAATATCGTAAGCTACTACTCCGCTGACCTTTCCGTTATCGGTAACTAAACTTGTAACGAAATATTCGTAGAGAATTTTTGTTTTATATTTAAGGACGTTATCGAAAAGTCCGTGCAGCATCATATGCCCTACCGCATCGGCATAATAGCAGGAACGGGGGAAACTCTGCCCGCCGAAAGGTCTCTGTGCAATGCCTCCCTTATCGTTTCTATTGAATACCACCCCCATTCTCTGAAGGTCGAGTATGTTGGCGGGGGCTTCGCTCGTCAAAATTTCTATCGCATCCTGGTCGCCGAGATAATCGCTGCCTTTAACCGTATCGAAAAAATGGGATTCCCACGAATCGTTTTCGTCGAATGCCGCGTTGACTCCTCCCTGAGCCGCTCCGGAATGCGACCTCGTAGGATAAACCTTGCTTACTATCACCGCGTCTATCCCTTTTTTTCTAAGTTCGACGGCGGCTCTTAATCCCGCAAGTCCGGCGCCGACGATAACAACGTCATGTTTTAACATTTACAACCTCTATTTTATAGTCTTTTTTTAGGAATGCAATTTTTTAAATATTATAGGATAAACCTTTAAAATTTGCAATAAAATTTTATCTATTATACCGGCCGCTTTTTCCTCCTTCTTTGCTTATCAGATAAATTTCCGATATTTCGATAGATTTATCTACCGCTTTTAGCATATCGTAAACGGTTAACGCCGCTACCGACGCCGACGTCAAGCTTTCCATTTCCACTCCGGTTTTGCCGGATATTTTAACCGTAGAAATTATAGTTATAGAATTTTCATTTTCGTCCGGTTTGAAAGCAATATCACAGCTTTCAATGTTTAAAGGATGACATAAGGGTATTAATTCGGAAGTTTTTTTTGCCGCCATAATTCCCGCAATTTTTGCCGTTCCTAATGCATCTCCTTTTTTGCCGCCTTTGCCTACGGCAAGTTGAAACGCTTCTGCGGACATAGATACTTTTGCATGGGCGGCGGCGATTCTTACGGTATTATCTTTTGGGGAAACATCGACCATTTTAGGCATTCCTTTTTCGTCGAGATGAGTTAGCTTTGTTTCTTTTTTCATTATGATTTCCTCCGGCTTGATTAACCTTTGTCTTATTATTTTTAAATTAGTCCGTAAATTCGGCATAATACCATTTTCTTATATCGTATCCTATTCCCGCCGGAGCCGGTTTTATTCCTTTAATTTCCTTTTTTACCACAGGCATTGCATATGGAATATACAAAAAAGTATAAGGGGCTTCTTTTGCAAGAATTCTCTGAATTTTAAAATAATAATCCTTTTGCCTTTTTAAATCAAACGTTGACCGCGCTTTTCTGAATAAATCGTCTATTTCGGGGTCATTAAAAGAAGTAAAATTTAAACCCTTAGGAACGATATTAGAGCCGGTAAATATAGCTGCGTTATCGTAAGGATCGGGAGTTATAGTAAATCCGAGCAGGACCGCCTGAAATCTTTTCTTCATAATAAATTCCGAAATAAGGGATGTCCACTCCATAACCCTGATGCCTACCCTGATGCCTATCTTTTTTAAATTTTGCTGTATTATTTCTGCGGCGGATAATCTTTCCTGATTCCCCTGCGGAGTAAGTATAGTAAATCTAAAAGGTCTGCCGCTTTTTTCCAAAACTCCGTTTTTAAGGCTCCAACCCGCCTCGTTAAAAAGTTTCAAAGCTTTAACGGGATTATAATCGTACTTTTTTAAGTTCTTATCGTAAAAATATGTTCCCGGCATAAAAGGCCCGTAACAGCGAACCCCCAAACCAAGCAGCGCTCCTTTTATTATTTCTTTTTTATTTATCGCGTAGCTTAAAGCCTGCCTGACTTTTATATTTTTAAAAAGCGGGTCTAAAAGATTATACCCCAAAAAAGTAAAACTTAAAGAAGGATGTATATATTTTTTAAACCGCAGATTAAATTTTTTACCGCTAGATTCATATTTAAACTGAATCGGGCTTAACCCCATGTAATTTATGCCGTTTGATTTAAGCATCAGAAACATGGAGGAAGGGTCGGGGACTATTTTATATATTAAGCGCTTTATATGCGGAGCACCCATAAAATAATGCGGATTGGCCTTCAGGACTATTTCGTATCCGTGGACCCATCTGTCGAATTCGTAAGGGCCTGTACCTATAGGACGGCTTCTTAATTTCGTAGTCAGCAGATTTTTTCCTTTAAGGAGTTTTTCGGATAAAATACTTAACCCCCATGAAGATAATGCCGGAGCGTAAGGTTTTTTATAAGTAACCCTGAAAATGTATTTCCCTATAATTTTTGCTTTATATACCTTAAGATATTCAGCGGCGTAAGGCGTAGGAGTTTTTGGATTTACCATTAAACGGTACGTGAACATAACGTCTTTTGCGGTAAATTTTTGTCCGTTCTGCCAGTAAACATTGCGGCGGAGATAAAAAGTTATGGTTTTGCCGCCGTTGCTTATTTTCCATGACTTTGCAAGGTCCGGAACTATTTTAAAATTTCTGTTATAACGGACGAGTCCGTCATAAATTTGAGACGCAACCTCGGCAGTAGGGGCATCTGCCGCCATATTCCCGATAAGATTCACGGCATCCGACGGCAGGCCTATAATTAAAGTATTTTTTAAATAATTCTGGGCCGCAGGAGAGCTTTTATTATTTTTAGCGCCTTTCCCAAAACGAAAAAACGCAAACGATAAAATTAACGCGGCGGCAATAATAATAAATAAATACGCGGCGCGCTTTTTTCCATTATTTAATTTCATAATTATTTATTCTACTTAGAAGGAAATTACGGGAAAGGAGAATAAGCCGGAATTCCGCAATCCGGTTCCAATCCGAACATAAGATTCATATTCTGAATTGCCTGCAGGGAAGCGCCTTTGCCAAGGTTGTCTATGGCGCTGACGATTTTTACCGTTCCTTTATTTTGTTTTTTTTCCGTTTCAAAGGCTATATGGCAGTTATTGGAATAAACGACGTTTTTTATATTGCAGTCTTCTATATTGTCGAGAATAGACACGAAAGGACTGCCGCCGTAGAATTCCTTATATATCCCGGTTATATTTTCCCGCGATACTCCGTTATTTAATTTCATATATATTGTGGTAAGTATTCCTCTAGATACAGGAATAACATGGGGAGTAAATAAAATATCGGGCATATCGTTATACGATGCGCCGGGTGAATTTAAAAACGCGGTTTCCAGCTTTTCCTTAATTTCGGGAAGGTGTCTGTGCGACCATACGTTATAGGCTTTTACCGAGTTTTCGACCTCGCAGAAAAGGTTCTGCAATTTTACGCCTCGTCCGGCGCCGGAAATTCCCGACAAAGAATCTATTATAACTGGAAAAGCGGCATCCGCCGCACCTTTAAAAATAAGAGGCAGAATAGGCAGTAAAGCGCCCGTGGGATAGCATCCCGGATTGGCGACAAATTGCGAATCCTTAATTTTTTCTGAAAAGATATCGGAAAGCCCGTAAATAAATTTAGGATTCAACGCAGGGGCATTATGCTTTCCGTAAAATTCTTCGTATGTTTCCATACTGTCGAATCTGAAATCCGCGCCGACGTCGATTATTTTTATTTTGGCGTTTTTTTCTAAAATGTCCGGCATGAGCTTGGAGCTTTCGTTATGAGGGAGACAAAAGAATATTGCGTCGGAAGATTCCGCTACGGTATCCGCGCTAAAAGAACTGAACTTGAGTTCTGAAATTAAGTTATTTTTAGAGCATGTTTTCTTAAATTGGGGAAAAACTTCAGAAAGTTTTTTGCCTGAATATGTCTGCGAAGTTATTGACGATATAAAAACATCCGGCCTTAGAGACAGCGCATATATTAAATATATTCCGCTGTAGCCGGATGCTCCTATAATCGAAACTTTAATCATCTGATTATTACGATTATTATCTCTTTGAGAACTGGAATCTCGCTCTTGCCCCTTTCTGCCCGTATTTCTTTCTTTCCTTGACTCTAGGATCCCTTGTGAGCATAGAGGCTTTGGCGAGTGTTTCTTTAAGTTCTGGGCTTATTAAAAGAATAGCTTTCGCAAGCGCAAGTTTTATGGCTCCCGCCTGACCGTTCAACCCCCCGCCTACTACATTGACGTATATATCGAACTTATTTTCGACGGAATAAAATGCCAACGGCTTTGTAGCAGTTACCCTGTGGCTTTCAAGGGGAAAATATTTATCGAAATCTCTTCCGTTAATTATAATTTTGCCGGTTCCTTCTTTAAAATATACCCTTGCTATGCCGGTTTTTCTTTTTCCTACCGCATGTATAATATTTTTTTTTGCCATAAGCCTTTTTACCCGTAATTTAATTTTTAATTTATTTTATTATTTCTACTTTAACCGGTTGCTGAGCAGTATGAGGATGTTCTTCGCCTTCGTATATTTTAACTTTTTTAAGAACGGCGTCAGAAAGTTTGTTTTTAGGCAGCATTCCTTTAATAGCCTGATAAACCGGAAACGTGGGGTCTTTTTTAAGCATATCTTTATAGTTAAAAGTCTTCATTCCTCCGGGATAACCGCTGTGAAAATGATATTCTTTATCATCCGCTTTCCTGCCTGTTATTTTTGCCTTAGCGCTGTTAACGATAACGACAAAATCCCCGTTATCCGCATACGGCGTCCAGTTTGCTTTATCTTTGCCCATAAGCCTATTGGCAACAAAACTTGCAACCCTTCCTAAGCTTACTCCTTTTGCATCTACTAATATCCACTTGCTTTCCGTCATTTATACGTCTCCCGCGGTTTTTATAAATATATAATATATTTTAAGCGTAGTTTTCTATTATTTAATAATTTTATACTTTTGTCAAGGAATTTTTTATAATTGCCATATCTTACCACCAGTATTCGGGATAGCTTCTATGTTTAGAAAGATTATTGACTGCAACCGCCACTATTAAGAGTACAAGTGCGCCTAAACCTGCCGGCATTAGCGGATAAAGAAAACCGAGCTTGTATATTCCCTTTCCGCCGATTACCGCTATTAAAGAAGTAGCGCCTCCCGGAGGATGAAGCGTTTTAGTCGCATGCATAAGCATAATAGCGAATGAAACCGCTACCGCTGCGGCTAAAGGCATATTAATATGGCCGAGCAGTTTATAGCTTGCGACTCCTACAAAACCTGAAAGAATATGTCCGCCTATAAGATTTCTCGGCTGTGCGAGAGGGGTTTTTATAGCGCCGTATATAAGTACCGCGGAAGCGCCGAAAGAACCTATGAGTAAAGTCAAGTCGTAAGGGTTGAAAAATTTTGCGGATATATAAGCAACCGTTCCTATGCCTATTATAGAAGCGAGCCCCGACCAAAAAATTACGTGCAGGCTCACGTTGGTTGCGTTCTTTCCCCCGCCTTTCATTCTGTTAAGGTATTCTTTAAACCACATTTTAGTGTCCCCGCTATATTATTATATTTAATTTTTATCGATATGCTTTATTATATCGGTCATAGATATTACGCCTGCGAGTTTTCCGTGAATATCGACGACCGGCATGACTTTTATCCGTTTTTCGTTAAATATCGCAGCCGCTTTTTTAACGCACGTATCGGTCGATACGGTAATTGCGGGAGAAGCCATAATGTCTTTCACGTTTTTAGCGTCGATAGTCCTGCGGGCGTGCGGCGTCGGCTCTCCTATTACGTGCCTGACTAAATCTTTAAAAGTATGTTTTTTTATGACCCCTGCGCTGGTTAAAATATCGGAATCCGCTATAAATCCAGTAACTGCGTTTTCCTCATTGACGACGGGAGCGCACGTCAAACCGTTTTCGGCAAGTAAATTCATAGCCTCGTTTATTCCCGAATTTTCGGATACGTAAATAACTTTTTTAGTCATCACTTTTTCTACCGTGACGCCGTGAACCTTGTCTTTAGCAAGTTCAAACGCTTCCCTGTAAATTTTAACAAAATCGTCTAAAGATATATCGATGTACGTTTTATGTTTTTCGAAAGCTTCCCTGATGTCCTCTTCCGTTATTTCTACGCAGCTCTTTTCTTTCTCTTCGTTTAATTTTTCCATAATTTTTTCCTTAATTTTTAAAATTTAAATTATAGGATTTCATTTAATCGGATATTTTATTTTATGTTATCAAATCGGATATTTTTAAAATATGATTTATGTCACAAATTAAAAATTATTTTTATTTAAAAGCAAAGGTTTTTCCCCGGAAATATCTTTCAAATTTAACGCCTTGTACATTCTCAGCGCTCCAAAACTGCATATATCCCTGCATAAACCGCAGCCTGTGCAAAAAAACGGCTCAAGCGATATTTGATTTTTCTGAAAACTTAATGCGCCGGTGGGACACAGTTCCCAGCAGTTAGAACAAAAAACGCAGTTTTCGTTTATTTTAGGCAGTCTTATATTTAAAAGCCGCACTAACTCTTTATTTTCTTTTAAAAACCGGTAAATTTTTTTCTGCCTTTTTAATAATAAATAATTTATCTTTTTTTCATTTTCGCCGGTATCGATAAATTGGGAATAAAGTTCCGACAGCGGAAGGTCTTCTATGGATATATTTTCGACGAGTTTTTTAGCATTATTTTTTATGCTTTTAAAAGAATTTTTAAAAAACTCCCTTCTGTCTAACGTTTCCGCATTTTGAACCCCATCGATATTTTCTATATTACTCTTATCAGAGGCTTTATCTTCAGCAGGTTTAAACTTTAACGACTCTTTGCCGCGTTCTTTTATGAATTCCTTAAAATTAAAATCCTCCATGTTAATTTCGGCAAAAGTGCCTTCGGCATTTAAAAACTTAGCTATTTCATTTATTCTTTTGATTTTTTTGTTATGGAAATATTTAAGCCTGCAAGACTTGCAATCAGCCGAAACGAAAAATATTCCCGCTTTGTTTTTTATAGCGGAAATTATATCTAAATCTTCTACTTCGTAAATACATTTTATAAAATAATCCTCATAGGTTTTTGAGGTTTTGAAATACTGTTCCGTTTGACTGCAAAAATAAAAAATCTTCTCTTTTGGTTCTAAAGCAGGTTTATTATTATTCTCTGCTTTATTCTCTTTAACGTAAAAAACCGAATTAGGGCATATATAAAGGCAGGCGTTGCAATTAGTACAGTTTTCTAGAATTTTTATATCGTTATCGGTTATTTTTATCGATAAATCGGGGCATCTGTCTATACATTCGTAACAGCCCGCCATAGGGGTTTTAAGCCTGACGCAAAAATCGGGATTGACGGATATAAGGGCGTCCCCGCGGTTCAAAAACTTTTCAATCAAGCCGAGTATATTCATCGTCCGCCGTTTTTAATATATTTAAAATTTCCAATATCTCTTTTTCGGTTTTCGCGTTATTAACCATACATCTTAATCCCTTTGAGCCTTTAAATCCTTTTAAAAAGCTATAAAGATGAGGTCTTATAAGATTATGCCCTCTTTCCCTGCCGTAAAATAAACTTATTTCTTCCATCAGCTCTATGATTATGTCTATTTTTAGATTTATATCAGTATGCGTATTATTATTTTTCCCCTCGGCAAATACCCATGGCTTGCCTAT
>JAJZLA010000338.1 GCA_021803845.1 bacterium
CGCATACGATATTCGTCTTGCCTTTCGCCCTCAGCGCTTTTCTCCTTGCTTTTTACGATAAATATCCGTCGTCTTTCGGCACGCCGTTTTTTTATTATAAGATAATATGGGTCGTTATAGCCATGGCTTCCGGAAGAAGCGGAGCGATGGCGTTTAACAGGTTTATAGACAGAAAAATTGACGCAAAAAATAAAAGGACTATGGAAAGAACTATTCCTAAAGGCGAGCTTACCGCTTTATACGGATTAGTTTTCGGAATAGTTTCCTATATAATACTTATATTTGCCGCTTACGAACTAAACTTTATATGTTTTGTTCTTTCCCCGATTGTTATTATTTTTATTACGTTTTATTCCTTCACGAAAAGGTTTACGTTTTTTTCCCATATGGTTCTTGGAATAAGCATGGCGCTTGGTCCTTTGGGAACATGGCTCGCCGTTACGGGGAGTCTGGATTATAAAATTTTGATTCTCGGTCTTGCCGTAGTTTTTTGGGGCGCAGGGTTCGACATTCTTTACGCTATTTTAGATTATGATTTCGACACCGCAAACGGGCTCTTCTCCGTACCGGCAAAATTCGGAATAAAAAACGCGGTAGCCGTTTCTAGAATATTGCATTCGCTTGCTTTAATATGCTTGATTTCCCTGTATTTTATGTTTAATCTTAATTTTTTATATATTATAGGAATAATTCTGGTCGCAGGCTTTTTTGCATACGAACATTTTTTAGTTTATAAGAGCTTAGATAATATCGATGCCGCTTTTTTTACTATGAACGGATATATTTCCATAACTTTTTTCGTTTTTATATGCGCAAACGTCTTATATTCTAAATTTTTTATTGTGCCGTAAAGGTATATCCGCGAATAAAGGAATATGAAAGAAAATTATAATATAAATATAGAAACGGAAAAGGAAAGAGACGCTAATTCCTACATCGTATCGATAACGGGAGCGTCCGGAGCGATATACGGATTCAGCCTTCTTAAGGCTTTAATAAACCGTTCTTTTTTCGTTCACCTTATAATTTCCAAGCCGGGTTTCAGGGTAAGCAATAACGAACTTGGGATGTTTGCCGATATTTCAGAGTTTTATATGAACGGCGGAGGCGATTCTTTAAACGGTTATAGCCAAAAAATAAAAAACGAGATAGTAAATAAGTTCGAATTACATAAAGATTGCGGCAGGTTTGCTTTTTTAGACGAGAATTTTTTAGAGGCGCGCATTGCAAGCGGTTCCGCAAAAAACGTTAAGGGAATGATAGTCGTTCCGTGTTCTATGGGCAGTCTTTCAAGAATTGCAAACGGAATTTCCGGAAACCTTATAGAGCGGGCGGCGGACGTTATGCTTAAAGAAAGAAAAAAACTAATCGTTTGCCCGAGAGAAACCCCGTTTAACGATATACACCTCAAAAATATGCTCTCCCTTCATTCGTCGGGGGCGGCGATTCTCCCGCCTATTCCGGCATTTTACGGCAAGCCCCTAACGGTCGAAGATATTATAGATTTTATAACGGGCAAGATTTTGGATGCGTTAGACATAGAAAACGATATTTACGAAAGATGGAAAGGCTATGACCTTAAATAAAACTTTTGATTTAATAAAAGAAAAGGTTTATAATAATATACGATTGTCGGCAGAAGACGCTCTGTTTTTATTTAAATCTAACGACCTGCTCTCGATAGGAGAGCTTGCAAACTTTAAAAACCTTAAAGTTAACGGAGATAAAGTATATTATACCGTCAATATTCATATAAATTATACCAATATATGCGTAAACAGGTGCGCTTTTTGCGCATTTTACAGAAACGGAAAAGAAACGGATGCATATTCTATGAGCGTAGATGAAATAATAGAATATATTAAGACGAATCATAAAACCAATAATTTTAAAGAAGTCCATATCGTCGGAGGTCTTCACCCCTCTCTTCCTTACAGTTTCTATTTAAATATGGTCCGCAGAATAAAGAATGAATTTCCGTCCTTAATGATACAGGCTTTCACTGCCGTAGAAATAGACTATTTATCTAAGATTTCCGGACTGTCCGTAAAAGACGTGCTTACGGATTTGAAAGAAAACGGATTAGACGCCCTTCCCGGAGGCGGAGCGGAAATTTTCAACCCGGCTATAAGAAAAAAATTATGTCCCCAAAAAATAAGCGGGGAAAGATGGATTTCAATACACAAAACCGCCCATAAAATCGGCATTCCCTCCAATGCTTCAATGTTATACGGAGTAAAAGAAAGCTATGAGGACAGGGTAAACCATTTAAGCGAAATAAGGTCTGCCCAGGATGAATCGGGAGGCTTTAAATCTTTTATTCCTTTTGCTTTTCAGCCGAAAAACACTGCCGTCAGGAATTCCGGGCTTACCACGGGATACGACGACCTCAAGGTCATTGCGGTTTCCCGGCTTTTTTTGGATAATTTCAAACATATAAAAACGTTTTTCGTAAACCTGGGTATTAATCTTGCGCAGGTTTCTCTTTCTTTCGGCGCCGACGATTTTGACGGGACGCTTACCGAGGAAAAAATATCGCATAATGCGGGCTCAGTTAATCCCGTAGGCCTTAGCGTCAAAAATGTAAAAAAAATAATCGAAGAGGCGGGCAAATTTCCTACCGAAAGAGATACCGTTTATAATGTTGTTTTTAATTAATATTATTTTAATTAATTTAATGTCCAAAGAGTTTAAGGAGGCTTAAAAATGTTGAACTTAAACGAATTTGTATTTTATCCCGGTTACGG
>JAJZLA010000339.1 GCA_021803845.1 bacterium
CTTCGGCAAAAAACAGCTTTCTTTCATGTTCTATTATTGATTCAATCTGGGCAAGGAACCACATATCTATTTTAGAAAATTCATTAATTTCTTTAGCCGAAAATCCTGCCCTTAACGCGTCCGCTATTAAAAAAAGTCTTCTAAAATCGTTATTTTTTATGAAAGATTTAATTTCTTCTCTAACGGTTTCTATATCTTGTTTTTCGTTTATTAAGTCGTAAGAAAGATCTAAACCGTAGAGCGATTCTATGCCGTAATACCCGTTTTCTAAAGACCTTGCCGCTTTTTGCAGAGATTCGACAAATGTTCTTCCAATAGCCATTACTTCGCCTACGGATTTCATATGAGTTGTCAGCGTACTGTCGGTTTGAGGAAATTTTTCAAAAGTAAAACGCGGTATTTTAGTTACTACATAGTCTATGGAAGGCTCAAAACACGCAAGCGTTTTTTTAGTTATATCGTTGGTAATTTCGTCTAACGTATATCCGACGGCAAGTTTTGCCGCAATTTTTGCGATAGCAAAACCTGTGGCTTTAGAGGCAAGACTTGAGCTTCTTGATACTCTTGGATTCATTTCTATTACAAAAACATCATCGGAATTTGGGTCTAAAGCAAACTGGATATTTGAGCCGCCGGTTTCTACGCCTATTTCGCTCATTATCTTTATAGAATAATCCCTGATTTTCTGAAGGTCTCCGTCGCTTAAAGTTTGAACCGGAGCGATAGTTATGGAATCGCCGGTATGAATTCCCATAGGGTCGAGATTTTCTATAGAGCATATTATAATGGTATTCTTATTTTTATCGGTCATCACTTCAAGCTCTACTTCCTTAAATCCTATTGCGGATTTTTCTATCAATATTTCGCTTATCGGACTCAAATTCAAACCGTTTGCGGCTATTTCCCCAAACTCATATATGTTATAGGCTATTCCGCCGCCGCTTCCGCCGAGAGTAAAAGAAGGCCTTATAATGACGGGAAACCCTATAGTTTTCTGAACTTCATACGCTTCGTCCATATTCCTGGCAAAACCGCCCTGTAAAACAGGCACTCCGATTTTTTCCATGCTTTTCTTAAAATATTCTCTGTCTTCCGCTTTTTTTATAGCATCTATATTAGCGCCCAGGATATTTAATCCGTATTTTTGTATGACTCCGGCATCAAAAAGTTCCAGAGTTAAATTGAGCGCGGTCTGTCCTCCAAGCGTAGGCAATATACTGTCAGGTCTTTCTTTTTCGATAATTTTTTTGACAAAATCCTTAGTTAACGGCTCTATATAAGTTTTATAGGCGTTGTCGGGATCGGTCATTATGGTTGCAGGATTTGAATTTACCAATATTACTTCGTATCCTTCCTCGGTAAGAGCTTTAGCTCCCTGCGTACCGGAATAGTCAAACTCGGCGGCCTGTCCTATTACAATGGGCCCCGAACCTATTATTAAAATTCTTTTAATATCCGTTCTTTTAGGCATATAATTATTTTTTTAAGTTTTATTTTATATAATTAATATTTATCGTTTTGAAAAAAGCCCGTCAAATTATTTCTAATTAAGGATTCTATCGCAGCCGAATATTCCCCGTCGGTAATCGGCATCGATATAGTATCGTCGTACTTGGCTTTATAAGCCGGAAAATACTGGCTCATAATACTTACCGGAACATCTATACCAAGCTTTTCGGCTATAAATTTAAAAGAATCCTCGTAACCGCTTATTCCATTCGGCAAAACAAGATGCCTTACGAGAAGTCCCGACACCCCAATACCGTTTTTTTTATTTATTCTTAACTCTTTAACCTGTTCATACATTATTTTTAAAGCATTTCTGTTTACTTCTACGTAATTAGATATGCCTGAGTATTTTAAAGCATATCCGTCATCGGAATATTTAATATCCGGAAGATATATATCTATTAAATTATCCAGCAAATATAACAGTCTTTCGTCTTCATAGCCAGAACTGTTATAAACCATCGGTATCTTAAGCCCTATTTTTTTAGCCAAAAAAATAGATTCGGCGACAAAAGGCATATAATGAGCAGACGTTACGAGATTAATATTATTAGCTCCTTTTTCCTGCAACTTAACCATTTTTTCCGCAAATTCAGCCGTATCATAATATACTCCTGCACAGTATCTGCTTATAGGATAATTCTGGCAAAACTTGCATTTTAACGGACAACCGCTAAAAAAAACCGTTCCGGAACCGGTTTTTCCCGATATAGGAGGTTCTTCTCCAAAATGCAGGTTTATGCTGGCTATTTTAAGAACATCTTCTCCGCCGCATAAACCTTTTTCGCCTTTTAACCTTTTTGCTCCGCACCGTCTCGGACACAATCCGCAATTTTCGGACAAATCGTAAAGCGCATCTATTTTTGCGATAAAATCTGCGTTAGAAATATTAAGAAACGATGGCTTCAACGAATTAACATTATCTCTTATTCCAAACATATTGCTTTAAATTCCAAAAACAGATACAGGGAATCTCTCGGCCCCGGAGAACTTTCCGGATGATATTGAACGGAAAACACCTTTAATTTTTCGTTCTTAATGCCTTCGACGGTATTGTCGTTTAAATTTATATGCGTCAAAACAGTATTCTTATCGGCGGATTTACATTGAAAATCTACGCAAAATCCATGATTCTGGGAAGTAATTTCTACCTTGCCGCTTTTTAAATTTTTAACCGGTTGATTTATTCCGTGATGTCCAAATTTTAACTTATAAGTTTTAAAACCTAAAGACTTAG
>JAJZLA010000340.1 GCA_021803845.1 bacterium
CGGTGCTTGGACTTATCCACGTTATGCAGCATTTAAACGAACCGAACAGGCTCGGAGCAGGAATAGCGGTCGCATTTACAGCAACGCTTTACGGTCTTGCGTTTGCCAATGCCGTTTTATTTCCCATATCCAGCAAGCTTAAGATGAACCTGAAAGTAAAAGTTTTAAGATACGAACTTATCCTTATGGGAATAAGAAGCATTCAGAACGGCGAAAACCCGCGGCTTATCGAGGAAAAACTCAAATCGTTTTTAAGCGAACAGGAGAAAAAAATGTACGAGTTAAAAAATGCGGAGAAATAAAAAATGAGAAAAAAGAAAAAATGCCCGGAACATAGCAATTCCGAAAGATGGATGATAAGCTACGGCGATTTTTTAACCACTCTTCTGTCGTTCTTCATAGTAATGTTCGCGATATCCAAAGTCAATAACGTCCGGCTTAAAGAACTTGCCGTATCCATCCAGCAGGCGTTCGGGGCAAACAAATTTATTACGGTTTCCACTTCTAAGCCTAATGTAGCCTCTACCCCAAAATTAATCGTCGCGAAAGTCGCCCCTTCGACGTTTAAGGTTTCAAAATCCAATAAGAAGCTTATTAAGGAAGAAACGCATGAATCCGCCGTCTTCACGGGCATAGAATCCAATATTAAATCTTTTACCGCCGGAAACAGCGCCTACAAATCTTCGCTCAGGGTGTATAAATCGACCAGGGGACTCGTTATATCCTTGAAAGGCTCCAGCTTTTTCGGCTCCGGCAGCGCAAGAATTATCGGAAAATATCGCCCGCTTTTAAAAGAAATATCGTCGGAACTGCTTAAGGTCAAAAATAACATCGCCATAGAGGGATATACCGATTCGACCCCGATACGCACTGCTAAATACCCGAACAACTGGATGCTTTCCACCGCCAGGGCGGTCAGCGTTCTGAGCTTTTTTATAAAAAGCGCGAATTTTCCTCCGGCAAGGCTTTCGGCTTCCGGATACGGAAAATACAAGCCCATAGCAAGCAACGAAACAGCGGCGGGACGCGCGCTCAACAGAAGGGTAAATATCGTCGTCCTTTCTAATTTTTTGAATAACGAACTGCCGAAATCATAATACGCTAATCCTGCAATAGAAATATTTAAATATTTTCTTAAGAGGCGGATTTTTTGATATGCCGCCTTTGCTGTTCGAGGGTAAATTTAATTATTTCGTCCCTGTCGTATTCGTTTATTGCGGTAAACTTGCATGCTATAGATACGGGCGAAGAATTATTTTGTCCGGCATCTGCTATGGTATTAGAAATTTTTACTACCTGAGCCAAAGCCTTTACTATAAACTGAGGAACGGTCGGGAAAAGCATCGTAATTTTTATAATACTGCCCTGTTTCAGCCCTTTATCCCCATCCGTCCACATAATGCCGGAACCGCTTATAGATACCTGCCTTTCCTTAATGTCCGCAAATATGGACGCTTCCGGATTAATAAGAGAAATAATTACATCCAATTTGCTGTTTATCGCTACAAGAAGTTTCTCTATTTTAGGATTAATCGGCGCATCCGAATCCGTTTCGGAGGCGGTTTGAAAAATTTTAGGAGCTGCTAATCCGTAAATTCCGTAAACCGAAGTAGTAAGGGAAGGTTTCGTAATATAGGCGTCTTTTATTTCAAGAAACTCTTCCATGGATATTTCTTCGTAAACGAACTGGATAGCGGCGTTGACGCGCAAAAATTCCCTCCCTTCTCTTTCTTCCGAAGGAACGCCCACAATTTGAACCTTTAGAGAAATATTATTGGCATTTTTAACGATGTCTTTTAAAATAGGCTTATATATGAAAGTTTTGGAAAAACCGGAACTTATTAAAGTAAGAACGGCGGAGCTTTTAATTAAAGATACGTCTGCGTCCATATCGTAATCCTCTGCGCGGAATTCCGACGACTGCCTGTCGTTAAAAGTAGAATATAAAACTATATACAGAAACCCGTCGTCTATTTTATTAATATAGCCTTTGAAATTTTTTTGAGGAGTTTCTAGTATTATTTCCTGATTTTTATAAAAATACCCGTCTAAATTATCCATAATATAATGCACCTTATCGTTCAATTAGCGCCGTAAGCTTTAACGGCGGAGGAAAGTTTCCTTAGCGTCGAAATTTTATCGGCGGCATTTTCTTTTCTTTCGGTTAAAATATTTATAATAGTTTTGTCGGATTCAGTTATATCCGTCAATATATCTTTAAGCCGCGATAAAAGCTCGGCGCCGCCCGTTTCCGATTTCTTATCTTTATCTTTATATGCATATGCGCGGGCGCGGTTTTCCGCTTTAGAAAAAAGAGACGTCAAAAAAACTTTTCTATCGAATACATGCCCGATATTAACCGGATTTTCCCGCTTTTCTAAAAGAATGAGCAGTATATACTTATTTATATTAAGAATCCGGGCGGCGATTTTGAATTCTAATAACGTATTATTTTTCATAATATCAATTTTATTTTTTTCTATTATAATTTTATAATATGATATAATATAAATCAACTTTTAAAGATATTTAAACGGCAATTATAATTTGTATGAAAAAAGTAACGGCGGAAAATCTTAAAGCAGGCGATATCTTAGCTAAAGATATAATATCCGGCAAAGAAATTACGGTTCTTAAGAAAGGGATGGTTCTTACGGATAAATTTATAGGAAATATTAAAAAAATAACCGCCGAATCTACGGGAGCGTCGGATAATTATATATTCATAGAAGGAACGAGCGGCGCA
>JAJZLA010000341.1 GCA_021803845.1 bacterium
TGTTTTACGACGATTTTTTCGGAATTATATAAAAATGAAGTCAGGTATCTTCTCGGCGGCGGTCATGCCGTTAATATTTACGGCATTATAAGGTCAACCTACGACATAGAAGAATTAAAAAATAAATAATGGAAAATTTTACAGATAATATAAACAAAGAAAAAATCACGTCTAAGCGCAATAATTTAAACAATTTAAATAACTACTATAATGCCGCTATATCGGCGGACGACCATTTAGGCGGCAGGCCGCTCTCTATAAAAGAAACGTTAATATGGCCTGAAGAATCTAAGATTTTCTTTTATAAAATTAAAGAATAGATATAATCTAACAAAAATTCGTAAATATTAAAAAAGGCGGCGGATGCCCGATAATTTAATTAAACGATAAGACATTTATGGTTAACGATAATTTTAATAAAAAGGGCGGACTTAACTTCGGAGTAAATACCGATTCGTTTTTCGGGATAGGGTTCGGGCTTCTCGGCGATAACAATCCCGGCCGCCTGCAAGCATCGTTCGACGATTTCTTTAATCTTTTAAATTCGTACAAAATAGGAAATATCGAGATAAATACGGAAATAGAACAGTTAAATCCGGGTTCTTTGCAAAAATTCATTATCCCTTCGATAAGCGCTTTTTCTTCAAAATTGCCGGTTCCGCTTTCTGTTTCGGTCCATCTACCGTATCTTCAGCTTAATCCGGCAAGCCCTTTAGAAGAATACAGGCAGGTTTCCGTTAAAGCAATGAGCGGGGTAATAAATGCCTGCCGCGGGCTGGACGTTAAAAAATTCGTTATTCATCTGACTTCGGAATTTGAAGATTCCATTATGTTTTTTCCTATCGAAGAAAAAGCAAAAAAGGTTTTAATCGATATTGCCGCCCGCCAGGCAAAGAAAAGCATATCCGATATACTGAAAGAAACTAAATTGCCGCCTGCGGTTTTTGCTTTAGAAAACCTCGAGGTTTTTCCGTTCGATTATTTATATCCTATAGTTGAGGAATTCGGCATTTCTGTCTGTTTCGATATGGGACACTGGGGGTTAAACGGTTTTAAGCCGGAGGATTTTCTAAAAAAATTCGGCATTAACCGTATAGGCGAAATGCATATACAGGATATGTCGGAAAAAAGAACCGACTTAAGAACCACCGTAAGAAACGAACACAGGCCGTTAGGAACCGGTATTTTAAACCCCGCAGGATTTTTTAGTTCTCTAATCGAGAATGAACGGTTTTCGGGACCTTTGATAATAGAAAACAGGTCTAAGGAAGATTTAATTTCTTCTTTAGACTATTTGAAATCAGGTAATTTTATATAATACCCTGAATGAATATCTTTAAAAATTTGAGAAATCCCCCTACTCCGCCTGTTCGTTTTTTTACCGCGCCGCTTCTGCTTTCTTCAGCCGGAATGTTTTTGGACGGTTATTCATTAACCGTAATCGCATTCGCTATAATACTTATCAATCCGTATTTCCGCCTGAATACTTTAGAGTCGGGCTTAATTATAGCGTCCGTGGTATTCGGCAGTATAATAGGGGCATTGCTGATCGGATATTTCAGCGACGTTTTCGGAAGGAAATCCGTTTATATTTTAAATATGGCTGTTTTCGTTATATCGGGTATAGTATCGGCATTTTCGGTAAATTTTATAATGTTATTTTTATCCCGCCTTGCTCTGGGCGTGGCGGTCGGAGCCGATTATCCTGTATCGAATTCTTATATTGCGGAAACAGCACCCGAGGCGCTCAGGGGTAAACATCTTTCCTTCGCCGGCTTGTCGTTCGGCATAGGTTCGATATTTTCTTCTTTAACGGCGGCGGCCCTCTTTCCCTTCGGACGCGAAATGTGGCGTTTTATGCTTGGTGTTGGCGTAATTCCGGCTCTTATAGTAATGTTTCTAAGAATTTCTATGCCCGAATCGAAAAGATGGATAAATGCAAAACGCATTAAAAAGGAATATAAAAAAAATAAATTATATATAGAAGGAATGTTTTCCAAGGCGCATATAAAAAATACCCTGCTTTATTCTTCTATCTGGTTTTTGTACGATATCGGAGCATACGGCATCGGCCTCTTAATTCCGTTAATTTTTAAAAAAAGCGGATTTATTTCAAACGAAGGCAATGCTCTTATAACGTCTTTAATTCTTTTAATAGGCATAGCAAGCTCCCTAGCCGGACTTTTAAATATCGATAAAATAGGAAGAAAGAAGATACAGCTTGCCGGTTTTGCGGGAATGGGCATTTCCCTTTTTCTTCTTCCTTCCTTTTACGGCACGTTAGGGGGTCTTGCCGCCGTAATTTTTATTGCCGAAATTTTTAATTCTTTAGCGTCTTTAACGGTAGGGATTTTCCCTGCCGAGCTTTCAAGGACGTCTTTCAGGTCGTCGGCTTACGGATTTTCTGCAATGTCGGGCAAAATAGGGGCAGTATGCGGGGTTTTAATAATGACGTATTTCGTCAGGGAAAATAAAAATTTGGGCTATTATGCCGTCGCAGGTTTAATATCCGCCGCATTTTTCCTTTCTTTTTTTCTGCCGGAAACAGGAAATAAAAGGCTCGACTAAATTAAATGATAAAGATTAAATAATATTGAGTTAAAAAACTCGGCAGAATCCGTGAAGATGTCATACTATCCGTTAAAGCCGCGATTAAAGAGATGCTTGTAGATTAAAAATTCAAATTGAAAATTGTCAATCCGTTCAAATAAATGAACCCCGGCATTTCTACTACTCCCGCCTTGCT
>JAJZLA010000342.1 GCA_021803845.1 bacterium
GTCTTTTTAGCCGTCTTAACCGGTACTATAATCGTGCTGAACGTCCTTTTGACGTCCGGCTTAATAGGAAACTCCGGAACGCCGAACTCCTTTAAATCTTCGATTGCCCTCAGTATTACCTTTATTCCCAATTCCGTATGGGCAAGTTCTCTGCCTTTAAACGTTACCGTAAGTTTAACTTTGTTTCCGTCTTTAAGAAAAGAAACGGCGTTTTTCAATTTAAAATTGTAATCGTGCTCGTCGGTATTGGGCCTGAATTTAACTTCTTTTAAATGTATAACTACCTGTTTCTTCTTGGCTTCCTGAGCTTTTTTATTCTGCTCGTATTTAAACTTGCCGAAATCCATTATCCTGCATACCGGAGGAACGGCTTCTTCGGAAACTTCGACGAGGTCGAGGAGCTTTTCTTTGGCAAGTTTAACGGCTTCATATAAAGGCATTATACCGGCCTGTTTGCCGTTTTCGTCGATAACCCTTACCTCTTTTGCCCTGATACTTTCGTTTATGTGCGTTCTGTTATTTTTCTGTATATTAATTTCTCCTTATTTATTTTTTTAATTTTTTGCGTTAGCTTTAAATTATTGCATAATTTAAGAGCCGTGTCAACATCCTTTTATTCCGCATACTTACTTTTCGGGTATTTTGTTTTTAGAATATTCATATAGCGGGCTTCCATTTTTTTATTTCCGAGATTTTTATAGCAGGACGAAAGGTAATAAAGGGTTTTAGGTATAATAGGAACGCCGTCGCGTCCGTACTGCTTTAATACCGTTTTAAACATATAAGCCGCCGATTTCCATATGCTTGCGTTGTAATAGTAAAGTCCGGTAAAAAAGGTGTTTTCGGAAAGCTTTATGTTAATAAGTTTAATATATTTAAAAGATTTTTTTGAATATTTTGAATAAGGATATTTCGATATAAGTTTTTCAAAAACCTTCTTTGCGTTTTTAAGAGGTGTTTGATTTCTGCCTGCCGCTAAATTTCTTTTGTAATAAGACATTGCTTCATAATACATTGCGAACGGAACATATTTGGAGCGCGGATGCAGATGCACAAAATCCAAATAAGCGCCGGCTGATTCGATATATTTTCCTTCAATATAATAAACGTCGCCAAGCCTTATTTCCGCAATTTCCGTTTTACCGTAAGCCGGATAATTTTCTATAAGGGCTTTAAAATTTTTTGCGGCGCCGTTATAATTCTTGACATGCGAATCGTGCATGGCTTTGCCGTAATAAACGTCCGGCGGCAAAATATTTTTCTTTACGTTTTTGCCGCACCCGGAAAGCATGACCGAGAATGCGGATATTGCGACGATAATCGAAATAAATAAAGTTAGTTTTTTCATTGTTCCATTTTTTAATTAAGCAGCATGCTTCCTTTAGAAAGATTTATATTCATTTTAACATTATATAAATAATCGTCAACATATATTTTTAAAGGCACCATGCTTTTATTTGCGCCGGAGCCTTTTAAAACGTAATCTTTAAAGCGTACCGACTCTATTTTTTTTCCGTTTTTGACCGAGGTTACGGAACGGATAAGGTATTTTTTCGAAACGCATATATAATAACTGCGTTTTCCGCCGTATGCAAAAAAGAAACCTTTATCGGTATTATAAAAAACCGGCGCCTTTTTTATTTTATTCAATTTATCCATAAAAAGCAAAATTTTAAAAACCTTTAGCAGCCTTTCGTAATTTTGCGTTTTATCTTTAATTTTAACCTTATATCTTTTATCTAAGTTAACCGATTTAATTTTGCCGTCTTTGGGATTTAAAAAAACGGCTTCCGTCCCGTTTTTAGTTTTCATTATTTTTGCGTAAAAAAGAACGTCGCCGTACATATCTAAAATCATAAAACTTATATACTTTCCTGCTATATATTTATAAATGCCGGCCTGAGAGGCGGAAAAACCGCCGTCCGATACCGTGAAACTCAGCCTTCCGGATAACCCGCCGAACGTTCCGTAATTTTTAACAAGTCCCGCCAGAACTTCTTTTCTGCTTTTATATACGGCCGGCTTTTTGTAGGGTTTAACAGCGGTCTTTACGTTTACGGCGCAGCCGCTAAAAAAGAAAGATATAAATAAGAGCGGAATAAGCAGAGCGGCGGCCGGCGTTTTACGGCGTAAATTGCTTCCATCTTTTACTATATAAAAGTCTTTGGCCAATGACGGTTTTTTTTTCACTGCCAAAAAATTCCCGCTCATAAAATTGCTTTTTCAACTATTTTTTCTATTCCGTCGAATTTTGAAACATCCTGCGCTCCGCCCTGAGAAAAATCCTTTCTGCCGCCGCCTTTTCCTCCTGTTTCCGAATTGATGCGTTTTATAACGGCGGATGCGTCTATTGAACCTTTTGCCGATACGACGTAAATCAACTTTTCGTCTTTAATATTAGATATAAAAACTACGACGGAATCGCCTTCGGGGAAATCGCGCCTTGAACTTAAGGCGTTTACAAGCTCTTTTAATTCTTCGCCCGAAACGTTGCCGAATTTTGAAATTAAATATTTAAATCCGCCGGCGCCGGCGGTGCCCGTTTTAAAAGATTTTATAAGACGCTCGGATTCAAAAGAATTGAGTTTCGACCTTAGTTCCTCGTTGGTTTTTTCAAGCAGTTCGTAATCGTAATACAGTTTTATTATTCTGTTGTAAACTTCGGATTTGGAAGTATTCAGAAGTTTGGCGATATTAAATATATTGTCTTC
>JAJZLA010000343.1 GCA_021803845.1 bacterium
CGGCTATAGACAACCTTTCCTCTTCATTTGCAAGGTAGTACTTTATTTTTTTTCTTAAGTCGTCCACCGTATCAAAAACAACCAAATCTTTTCCGTCTTCAAAAACTCCATCCATATACTTGCGCCTGTCAACTAACTGAAAACCTCCGCAGGCTAAGATTTCGTAAACCCTGGGATTTAAAAAATCTCCATTTGGATTTATGTCCCAATGCCACATAGAAGAATGAAGGTTGATATTTATTTTTGAATAGTTATAAATTTTAACGGCTTCTTCTTCGGTAAACCTTTTGCCGCCGTCCTGAATTAACAAACTTAAAGGAAGTCCTACATACCAGTCGGTTCCCCATATTTTGAAATTAAAATCGACAAGCTGGGCAAAGACGTTTTTCCTGTTATAATAACCCATTCCTGCAAAACTTACGTCGGAACCGTATTTTATCCTGTCGTCTTCATTTATTTCATTAATTTTTTTATGAAAATCCGGAAGGCATGCTAAAGGAAGATAATAATAGTTGTCTGCGCCAATATTTTTAAGTTCCGCAAAAAAATCGTCTTTTTGTATAGTAAAGAAATAATCGACGTTCTTTACTATGGTATTCCAGTATGTAAGCGTCCTGAAATCTTCTACAAACCAGTATGCAGTTTTAATCCCCATGCTTTTTAGTTTAAGCAAAGTTCTTTCGCTTGCCGGCGACTGCGCCATAAAAATGACTAAATCGGGAGGTTCATTAAAAACGGAGGAAAGAAGGGCTTCGGACATGAGGTCAACAAGGCTCTGCTTTAATGAATTTACATGGTCTTCGTTGGGGGTAAATACGCCCATATATTTATATACATCGTAAAATTTTGAAAAATCGAGAATTTTTGCGTCGTAGCCAAGGTTTAAAAGAGCCGAATACAGATAGTTACCTATGGTAGAAGAACCGCCGTACATCGGCTGAACTACTAAAACCCTGAAAGAAGACGGCGTGAAGAACTGATTAATTCCGTGAAGTTTATGTATAAGCGCATATTCTTCGGAAAATATTTTTTTATACGGAGGCAGTTCGCAAAACAATATAATGCCTTTATCGAGTTCGAGTTCAAGTCTTTGAAAAACGGCGGAAGCGTCTGAATATGATTTTTCGCTTATACGGCCTAAGACCATAATATTTATTTTGGACGTCAACTCGGAAACGTCAAAATTGCTTTTAATAAATTCGAAAGATTCTTTAGCCGGTTCTATGACTTCTATTTTTATTTCTTTATTATCTTTTTTTAAAAAATCGATTAATGCTTTTATGTGATAACCCGCTCCAAAACCAAAAATCATAATTTTATCCGGTATCCCTTCCGAATTAATCCTGTCCATAACCTGAGTTGCCCATTTCTGAGCTTCGGAAACTGGGTCGTAAATCGAATGAACGGTAATTCCGTTAATCTTAAAAGACGGCGCGGATATAGTTTTGGTTTGAACTATCTCGAAATTTAAATCGTTACGGCTCATATTTGAATTATTCATATATTTATATTTTCTTAAAACATTTTTAAAATATCTATAGCATTATCTAAAAGCAAAATTATATCGTTAAAACTTTTCTGCACTCCGGAAGAATTTAATTCATCTATGAAATAATCGCATGCAAGTTTAAAATAACTATAGTTTAAACCGAGAGATTTCACGGAGTTTTTGAATTTTTCAAAATATAAAGCGGCGTATTTATCATTTTTATCTTCTTTATTAAATGATTTAGAAGCATTTTCAAAAACGCCTTTTATGAAATTAATTTCTTTTATTAAAGAATTTAGAAGACTTTCGTCTATTTTATAATATTTGTTCGTATATCTCAAAACATTATTTTTATCAATTTTTACGCTATTTTTTGAAAGTACGTTAATCCAGCAGAATTTTAATATTTCCGAAGCAAATTCGTTTTTGGATATTTTTCTTTTATATAACGGATAAAAATGGACCGTGTCTAAATGTTTACAAACGGCGACCGAAAAATTTCCTTTTTTTACGTTTGAGATAACTCTTCTTTTAACGTCGGAAAATTTAATTCCTTGTTCTTTAAAAGAATAATGCAGTTTATTTTTGATTATCTGCATAAGCGCAAGATTAAAAATGTCTTCGGGATTTATATCGTTTTTGCAAGCATAATTAAAACGGCAAGGTTCATGTTGCATACACGGATAACATTGTATAACGGAGTGTATCACGTAAGAATTTTCTACGTGAGGGCCGGTTTCGTAAAAATTGGCGTTGCCGGTATATAAAGAAACGGACGGAACGTTAAAAATCTGCGCGATATGCAAAGTTCCGGTATCCGACGCGATAATTAAATCGAAGTCTTTTATAAGATAAATAAGTTCGTTTAGGTTGGTCCTTCCGGTCAAATCGATAATATTTACGCCGTCAGGCAGTTTTTGTTTTATTTCTTCGGCGGCGGACGATTCTTCTGCAGTTCCTACAATTATTATTTCGCAGTTTAAATTTAGAGAAAGCAGACTTATCAGCTTTGCGTAATTTTCGGATTGCCAGATTCTTTTCTGATGCGTTGCTCCTATAGAAATGCAAATCCTAACGGGTTCGCCGCTTAATCGTTTTTTTTTGCTTTCGATTTTCTTTTTTAATTTTATAATGCCGTACGAAGTTTTTATTTCGGCCGTCTTTTCGCTGCCTAAACAGGATAAATATTACCGATATATATTCTCTTATAGGCAGCG